>JBBKVN010000167.1:0-3571 GCA_037968455.1 Rhodoferax sp. | reverse complement strand
ATGCGCGCGCACTTCTTTAGAGAAGACGGCGCCAACTGGATCAACCAACTGGGGCCTGATGGGCAACCGCTGGTAGAAAACACGCTCAGCCGGGTTTTCTACCATGTGGTCCACGCCGCCTCTGAACTCGCTCGACTGGAAGATATTTAATGCAGCCATTTCATCGAGGTCTTCACTCACTTTAACTGCCCCGGCTAGCGCAGCGGGGCATTCAAACTCCGACCTACAAACCGCACACTTTGGCGCCGGATGTGGCAATCCGCTCTTGGAAGCTGGCTGACACCATGTCAGAGCAAGACGGGCTGTATAGCGTCAAGATTCAAAGCGTTGACAGTAAAGATTGGCGTGTGGTTGGTTCGGTTGTGAAAACTGCGCGGCCACCCGCGAGCGCAACCACGTGCTTGATGCGATCGCCCATCCTGCGACACGTTGGGTCACCGTCACCGAAAAGGCGATGACACTGCGCTGGCCACGTTGTTGTTTACCGGGTTAAAGCAGCGCCAGGCCTCTGGTTTGGAGGGGCTGACCATTGCTTCTCGCGACAACCTGTGCTCCAACGGTGAAACCCTCAAAGCGCTGTGCGTTCAAACCGCCACCGACCCGTCCTTGCAAGACTGGATTTCAACGACCTGCGCCTTTCCCAGCAGCATGGTGGACCGCATTGCGCCCGCATCGACTGCTGGCGACCGCTCGGACACTGCAGAAAAACTGGGATTTCACGACCACGCGGCGCTGCGTACCGAAACACTCTGGCAGTGGGTGCTGGAAGATCGCTTGGCTGAACCCACTGACGCTGCAGTCCTGAGGCGCGCTGGGGTCAACGTTGTGGCCGACGTTCGGCCCTACGAAGACGCCAGGCTGCGAATAGTCAATGGCACCAACTCTTTGCTGGACACGTTGGGCCTTCTGTTGTATCTGCCCACGGTGGGGCAATGTGTTGTGCAACCCAAATTTCACACCTTCGCACACTGCCCAATGAGTTTTGAGGTCATGCCGCATTTGATCCTGCCCCAGCTCGGTGACTACCGGGACGCACCGCTGGCTCGCTGTGGAAATCCGTCCCGTCGGCATGCGGTGCAACCGGTTGCCACTGATGGATCGAAAAAAATTGGAGATCGTTGGCGGCCTTCTGTTCAGGCTCAATTGGACTTGGGTCACCCGGTGGATCACCATGCGCTCGCCACCGCAACGTGGATTTGGTCCTGCCGCGGGAAAGCGATCAGGGAACGCGGTATGCGTTGAACGACCCGCAGGGCGAGGTGCTTCAGGGCCTTGCTCGCCAACATCAAGACTCCCCTGCCGACTTGATGGACGCGTTTCTCAAACTCGAATCCATTTGGGGTCCAACCCTGCAGCATGACCAGCGCTGGCGATCAGCAGTGCAGCGGCGGCCGCAAGTGTTGGCGACGCAAGGCACGAATGGGGCGTTGGCGCTGTTACTGTCAACGTCTGCAGAGCCAAATATTTAGACCCAAGTCGATCCGGTCAACCGTAACCTGATCTGTTCGCCCTCGGCAAAAAAGAACCGGCTCTCGCCCTTCGAGGCAGGTTCTTTTTTACCGAGGTGCAGTGTTTGCTTCAAGCTCACTCTCCAAGGTGTTGCACGGAAACGGTAGCGTGGCACATTGGCCACGCGGCGCATCTCATTTTTTTACATGAATTGGGGCGAAATGAGGCGTGGCAGGAACAGCACGATATCCGGGAACCAGCACAGTGCCAGCAGGATGCCGATCATTGGAATCAGGATGACGAACACATCTCTCAAAACCTGGTGAATAGGCATCTCGCCAATACGCGCAGCGATGAGCAGGCACATGCCATAGGGTGGCGTCACCAAGCCAAAGGCGAGTGCCACCACGCCGACGATGGAGAAGTGGATCGGGTGGATACCCGCGGCCTGGGCCAGGGGGTACAGGATTCCGCCCATGATGATGATGGCCGGGATGGCATCAATGAACAGGCCAACGATGAGGAACACCAAAGCGATGATCAGAATAATGCCGTTGGGCCCGAATCCAAAGCTCTGGATCAGATCAACCAGTGCTTGGGGCACGCGGTAAAAGGCCAAGAGCCAGCTGAACACCGAAGCGGTTCCCACACAAAACAGCGTGACACCGACAAGCCTGGCCGAATCGCTCAGGTGGTGGGCAAAGGTGCGGAAGTCCAGGGTGCGGTAGGCGATACCGATCAATATCGAATACACCACGGCGATGGCGGAGGCTTCGGTGGGCGTGAAATACCCGAAGGAAATGCCGACCAGAATAATGAGCGGTGTCACCAAGCCCGGAATTGCACCCGCAAACGCTTTCACAAAATGCGCAAGGCTGGCCTTTTCGTGGCGCGGGTAGTTGTATTTGATGGCGTAGAAATACACCGTGACCATCATCGACAGGCCGAGCAACAAGCCAGGGATGATGCCGGCCAGAAACAACGCACCCACCGAGATCGACATCGTGCCGCCCCAAATCAGCATCAGGATGCTGGGCGGAATGATCACGCCCATGACAGACGAGCAGGCCGTGATGGCGATGGTGAAACTGCGGTCATAACCCTGTTTGAGCATGGCCGGAATCAGAACTTTGCCGATGCCAGCCGCATCAGCGGTCGAAGAGCCTGAAACCCCCGCGAACAGCATGCTGACGAACACGTTGATGTGGCCCAAGCCACCCGGGAGATGGCCCACGGTGGCGGTGGCGAGATCGATCAACCGTTTGGTCACGCCTGTTGCGTTCATCAAATTGGCGGCCAGCAGGAAGAAAGGCACCGACAACAACAGAAACGAGTTGAAGGAGTTGTAGGTGCGATCAATGATCGCGAAGAAGGAAACATCTTCCGTGAGCAGGATCACCGGTACGCACGCGAGACCGAGCGCAAAGGCGACCGGGACGCGCAGGAAAACCAATCCGAGAAAAAGTCCGAACAGAACGAGTGCGGCGACCAGAGGATCCATGACTAGCGTGCTCCCTTGAGGGTTTTGTTGTAGATGAGTTCGGCGAGGAAGAGCAAAGAGAGTCCGCCAAAAATAGGAATGGCGGCACCGACCCAGAGCATGGAAATCTGGGCAATGTCGGAGACGTCCCAGCGCAGCACTTCGGCGTAGGAATAGCCGCGGAACAAGAAGATGGCGCAGAAAGCCACCTCCATGGCAATGATGAAGGCTTGCCATATCTGGTTCACCAACCGGGATCTGGTGTCGCCGAGTATTTCAAGAACGAAATGGGTACGTTCACGCACCCCAATGGCCGCACCCAGAAAAATGACCCAGACCAGCAAAAAGCGCGAGACTTCTTCGGTCCACAAGGCCCGTGGAATGAAAGAAATCCAGCGGGCGCAGATTTGGTAAACAACCAGCGCCAGCAGCACGCCCAAAAGGCCCGCCTGGATGAAAGCCACACTCTTGTGCAGCACATCGATTGTTTTTTCGAAAAGTTTCATGGGTGACGACCCTCTTGGCGGGGACTGGCGGTATGCCAGTTCAATCAGATGTTAAAAAAAGGACCTCCGCCGAAGCGGAGGTAACCTTGGAGTCGTGTGGCGCTTACTTGACGGCCTGCATCTTGTTGTAGACCTC
>JBBKVN010000166.1:0-6253 GCA_037968455.1 Rhodoferax sp. | reverse complement strand
TAGACATTAAACGAGACATTGACGTCGCGTTGGCGGCAAAGCTAGCTGAGGTCTCTCTGGACGATTTCAAGGCCTTGAACCCCTCCATCAATCGACCGGTGATTTTTGCGGCCGGAACGTCAACGATCCTTTTGCCATGGGACAACGCCGGCGTCTTTCAACGCAATCTGGAGGCTTATGGTGGCACCGGTTTGGCCAGTTGGACGGTTTGGGTAGCCCCGAGAACAATGAAGCCTTCGGAGGTAGCTGGTCAGGTCAATATGAGTGAAGCTCAATTGCGCGCTGTCAATCACATACCACCGCGAGTTGTCATTAAGGCGGGCTCCAGCTTGCTCATACCCCGCTCAGACAGGCTCCTCGCGGATGTCAGTGAACGTATTGCCGACAATGGCCAAGTCAGTCTGGCTCCTGAGATTCAACTGCAGCGACAAATCAAGAAAGCCGGCAAACGGGACTCGGTCGCCAGCTTCGCCAAACGTTACAGAGTCAGTCTGGAGAGTTTGGCTGAATGGAACAAAGTCAGTACATCAAGTATCTTCAAATCGGGCCAAAGTGTCGTCCTATTTCTGCCGATTCAAAGCAGAAGTCGGGCCAGTAGCGTCGTGAAAAGTAAGTCTCGCGCCAAGAGCGCCACTGCTGCGGCGCGCTCGCCGTCAAAAACCAGCCCGTCCAAGCGACGAGTCAAGAAATGACGTCGATGGGACGTCACGCTTTGAGGTGCGCCTTCGCGGCCAGCGCAAACTCATTCGTGTAGGTCTTTTCCAGGTCACGTCGATCAACACCGAAACCTGAATTGAATTCAGAGAATACTCGGTAGGCTGACGTGGGCCCTTTCCTCGGCATCAAACCATCGGGAGACACCACGTCTCGACCTTTCCCGATTGCGGTCAGGTAGAGTGCGCGGTCCCCAAGCAAAAAAGACTCTGGAATGACTTTCATCAAGTCACTGGGCCCAGCCGTTTGGAGCCACTTTAGTGCCCGCACAACTGCCGTCGTCATAGCTTGCACGGTGAGAGGATTTTGCTGAATAAATGCACCATGTGCATAAAGGCAAGCGCCGGGTAGTGGACCTTCAAACAGCGCCAGAGTCCCCTTTATGGTTCGAGAGTCTGCGACAAGATGCACAACCCTTCTCTGCTCCAGCATGGTCAACACAGGGTCACCATAGCTCAGTGCATCAATTTGATTGAGCTGAAAGGCGGCCAAGGCCGCTGCTGCGCTATCCAGATGGGTCAAGCTCACGTCAGCCATTGCCAGTCCTGCTCGGCCCAGTACCCAAAGGGCGATCGCGTGAGAAGCTGAACCGTGGGCGCCAACCCCCACTCTTTTTCCTTTGAGATCGGCTACGGTTTTGAAATGGGGGATATTTCTGATCGATGCACCCATGACAATTCCGGGTGACCGGGCCATCAAAACAAAGCATTGCAAAAAATGACCCCGGCCCGCAATGCCCAACGTTTGCTCGTAGCCGCTGGCTCCCACATGAACGGCCCCATTGACAAGCGCCTGCAACGCGCTTGCAGAGGTAGAAAAATCGACCAGCTCGACATCCAGGCCCTCCGCACGAAAATAGCCCAATCGGTCCGCAATGGTCAGAGGCAACACATTGATATCTGAACGCCCAGCGACACCAACGATGATTTTTGACTTCTCAAGTCGAGCTTGGGCGAGCACAGACAGAGATCCGGCGGCGGATACAGCCAACGCAGCCATTGCTGCAAAGTTGCGTCGATTAATCACCCCATTCATCTTCACGGCTTCCCCATCTCCTTGTCGTTATGGGATCGAGGATAGTCAAGTTGTCGCTGTGGGCCATCGGGAACTTCCCGAGGGGGTTTACACGGAGGGCTAACGAAAACCAATAAGCAAAATGGCAACGTTTGCGGCAAATGCCAACGCCCAAAGAACTGAGCGCGCAGTTGACAGGCCCGCGACATAAGTCATCACAAACATCAACCGAAGCACGATGAATAGAAAGGCGAGCACATCCAGTCTCAACTGATTGGCCCCCAACTGATGGGCAATGATCACAGCTCCAATGAAAAAGGGCAGTGACTCAAAACTGTTTGCCTGTGCACTGTTTGCGCGAGCGCGCCAATCAACTTGTCGCGCCAACCAAGCGCGAGGATGATCGTTGTCGAACCCGCCGTCACGCACGGACCGCCCAAGCGCTCCCCATTTGGCAATGCCAGCGCAGAAAATGGGTAAAACGGCTGCGACCAAGACGCACCAATAGGCAACAGTAAAACGAGCGACGGTCATCAATAAAAACTGAATGGATTGATCAATGCCTAGCGGCGGTCCACGAAGGCGTGAGCAATTGTGCCCAGGTCCACGTACTCCAACTCGCTTCCCACAGGGACGCCCCGTGCCAACCGAGTCAGTCGCAGCCCCCTGGGCTTCAGGCCCTCCGTGATGACATGGGCGGTGGCCTCGCCCTCGGCTGTAAAGTTGGTGGCCAGAATCACCTCCTGCACTGTGCCATCGCTGGCCCGATCGAACAGTTTTTTGAGGCCTATGTCTTTTGGGCCGATACCATCCAAGGGACTGAGCTTGCCCATAAGCACAAAATACAGACCCTTGTAAGCCCCGGTGCGCTCCACGGCGGATTGATCAGCCGGAGTTTCGACCACACACAATTTGGTCGAATCCCGTCGTGCATCCAAGCAAGTGCTGCAAACATTGGCTTCGGTGAATGTGTGACACAACTCACAGTGCTGCACGGACTCAGTCGCCTCCTGCAACGCACGAGAAAGCGCTTGCGCCCCAGGCCGATCATGCTGCAAAAGGTGAAAGGCCATTCGGGTAGCCGACTTCACTCCAACGCCCGGTAGCCGACGCAACGCCAAAACCAAGGCGTCAAGAGAGTTGAGTTCTGCCATCAGCGGCTCACCAACCTGGTCAGGCGCATACCGTGCGGTATCAGAACGGGAATTTCATGCCTCCGGGCAAGCCAGGCATACCCGCAGTCAACTTGCCCATCTTCTCGCCCGAGGTTTCCTCTACCTTGCGAACAGCTGCGTTGAACGCAGCGGCCACGAGGTCCTCCAGCATGTCTTTGTCCTCAGCCAGCAAACTTGGATCAATCGTGACTCGACGGACATCGTGCTTGCAAGTCATGGTGACTTTGACTAGCCCGGCGCCAGACTCCCCGGTGACCTCGACGTTACCCAGTTCGTCCTGGGCCTTCTTCATGTTGTCCTGCATGGCCTGAGCTTGTTTCATGAGGCCTGCGAGTTGTCCTTTGTTAAACATGGGTGTTCCTTGCGTTAAGAGTTAAAAATGTAAATATTGAGGTGGGATACAGATAAGCCTATCAGCCGCCCGAGCCATTCAACCAGGCTTGATGCTTCCGGGCACAATTTTCGCCCCAAAGTCACGCATCATGGTCTGAACAAATGGATCATCAAAAATGATTTTTTCTGCACCCAGTTGACGCTCTGCAGTTGCTGCGGCATTGCGCCGAGCGGGTGTATCGGTCACCCGACCGACTTCGACCGCCAGTCGAATCGAAAAACCAGATGCCTGCAGGGCCGCCGTCAACCGATCTCGGGCACCAGCCTGGTTGAGTGACTCTCTTTCTACACGCAATAGCCATTGATCCGTATCGCGGGCAATTAATTGAGACTGCAAAGCCAGTTCCCGGACCAGCGCAGTGATGAGTTCCCGGCTCGCCATATCGGACACCGTTTGATGCCAGAAATCCCCCTCCTCACCTGGAATGAGCACTGGACTTGCTGATTGCTCAGCCAGCGCCTCTGCCCGAGAGTCCGCCTGCACTCGCAGCGGAATTGCACCTATTAGCGCAGCAGCATTGGCTTCCTGTCCTGCGACCAATGTCGATACCGGTTGACCTTGGCCAGGTAATCCGTCCGCCAATTGGCTGGTAACAACGGCTAGCTTTTGCAGGGAGCGCCCAGACTCCATCGCTTCTGATTTGATAGATGGTGGCGCACTAAACTCAATGATCTCAGGCACTTTTACGTTGGTTTTTGGCGCCAACTTTTCAAACCCATCAGAGGGCAGAGCATTTAAAGGAATCGGCGGTGCAGAAACTTCCCTTGGCGCCTCCGCCACTTGAAGACGGAGCGATGGAACGTTATTCAGAGTTTTTTTTTCGGCCGGGGAGCGTTGGCCCTCGCTTGGCTTGAACGCCAGCAATCGCAACAGCACCATGGTCAGGGCTGCATACTCGTCTGGTGCAAGGCCCAATTCACCTCGCCCGTGCAAGCAAATGCTGTAAAGCAGTTGCGTCTCGTCACCCGGCATCAACAGCGCCAACCGGGCTACGTCGGCAGCATCTGGGTCCGTGTCATCTGATTCAGCGCTGGAGGGCACCGCCTGGATCACAGCCATACGCTGTAACACCATCGACATTTCCTCAAGGGTGGAGCCTGCGCTCAACCCATTCAACCGCAATACTTCCGAGATTTCTACGACCGTTTTTCCATCCCCGGCCGCGAGCGCATCTATCAAGCGAAAGACGTAGGAGCGGTCCACGCTGCCCAGCATCTGACGCACCGCAGCTTCCTCAAGCCGTCCAGAACCAAATGCGATTGCCTGATCTGTGAGGCTTAAGGCATCGCGCATAGAGCCACGCGCAGCCCGGGCCAACAGACGCAGCGCCTGCCCGTCAGACTCCACGTTCTCCGGCACAAGAACTTTCTCCAGATGCTCGCGAATGGTCTCAGGTGCCATGGGTCGCAAATTAAATTGCAAACACCGGGAAAGCACCGTTACCGGAACCTTCTGAGGGTCTGTTGTTGCCAACACGAACTTCAGGTATTCGGGGGGTTCTTCCAACGTCTTCAGCATGGCATTGAAGGCCGTGTTGGTGAGCATGTGAACCTCGTCAATCATGAACACCTTGAAGCGACCCTGAACCGGCTTGTAGACGGCCTGCTCCAACAAAGACTGCACTTCGTCAACGCCACGGTTTGAGGCAGCATCCAATTCGGTGTAATCCACAAAGCGTCCCGAATCAATGTCCTTGCATGCTTGGCAAACTCCACATGGGGTCGCCGTGATCCCACCCTGACCGTCAACGCCCTGGCAGTTGAGCGACTTGGCCAATATACGGGATACGGTCGTCTTACCCACGCCACGCGTACCAGTGAAGAGATAGGCATGATGCAGGCGCTGAGTGAGAAGCGCATTGGTCAGCGCTTGCACCACGTGGTCCTGCCCCACCATTTCACTGAAATTTCGAGGGCGATACTTGCGGGCGAGCACGATATAAGACATGCCGGGATTCTAAAGGGATGCCATCGGCGGTAGACTGAAGCCCGCCGCGAGCCGGATTTGACGCGCCTGCGGTGGGTTTTTCATTCATCACCAAGCAGGAGATCGCCATGGCGGGTAAGTTTGAGATTAATTTGTCAAAAAATGGAAAATTTCTGTTCAATCTGAAGGCCGGAAACGGTCAAATCATTTTGAGCAGCCAAATGTATGAAGCAAAAACTAGCGCCACCCAGGGCATCGAATCGTGCCGAACCAACGGTGTGCTTGACGAGCGCTTTGAACGCGCGACATCGACTGCCGGGCAACCCTATTTCAATCTAAAAGCAGGCAATGGGCAGGTCATTGGGCGAAGCGAGATGTACTCGTCCGCCTCCGCCATGGAAAATGGCATCGCCTCCGTCAAAACCAATGCCCCTGATGCCCCCGTGAAGGACTTGACTGAAACATAGGCATTACAATACGAGATGACGGGCCTTCCCGCATGGTAAAGCGGCCAACCGGGTCAGATGGGGAACCAAGCAGCCCTAAATGTGGAACCAGTGCCGGGGTCAAGGATCGTCACCTTATTCAAATAAAGCTGTTATAAATCAACCACTTGAGTCCTGACAAGGACTTGCACGCATCTTCTGTATCACTTGAGTGTGTCACTTGCACAACATATGACCCAAGGAACAGAGATGGCAAATGTCGAAGGATTGAACCTCCGGGGCTCCCGGTGGTGCGTCCGGGTCATCATTCCCGATGATCTCCGACACCTCTACGGCGGCAAAGCTCGTGTAAATCCCTCACTGGGCACCAGCGACCGCCGGGAGGCAACCCTAAGGGCGACTATCAAACGGGCCGAATGGCTGGCCGACTTTGACGCCCAGCGCACCGCGCTCAACCCCAAGCCCCTAGACATCATGGTCGCCACTGAAGTGAATCAGCAATAGGCGGCCAGTCTCCGACATCGTAGGTTGCGCCCGAGGGCGTAGAGCTACATGCTGTGACTCTCGTCGTCAGCAACCAAAGG
>JBBKVN010000165.1:0-7847 GCA_037968455.1 Rhodoferax sp. | reverse complement strand
AAAAAGACAGCCACCACATTGGGGTTGTTGGCTGTGGCTTGTTTCAGGCTGTCAATGTTGTTGACGGGCACTCGAATGAAGCCTTCGACCAAGGGGCCGAATCCGGCCTGAACCTTGGGGTTGCCAGTGGCGCTCAGTGTGGCAATGGAGCGGCCATGAAACGCTTTTTCATAGACCACGATTTCGGGGCGTTCAATGCCTTTGTCATGTCCGAACTTGCGCGCCAGTTTGAGCGCGGCCTCGTTGGCTTCCAGCCCGGTGGAGCAAAAGAAGACATTGGTCATGCCCGACAGCTCCACCAGTTTCTTGGCCAGGGCTTCTTGCAGCGGGATGTGATAGTAGTTCGAGGTGTGAATCAGCTTGGTCAACTGGTCTTGCAGTGCCGGCACCAGCTTGGGGTGATTGTGACCCAGGGTGTTCACGGCAATGCCGCCCAGCGCATCCAGGTACTCTTTCCCGTTGACATCCCACACTCGGCATCCCTGACCGTGAGACAGCGCGATGGGCAGTCGGCCGTAGGTGTTCATCACATGAGGGGATGCGGCGGCGTGGGAAGATGCGGGTGCATTCATGGGCTCATACTCCAGAGAGGTCACAAAACAGAGCGGCCCAACACGCGTTGGGCCGTTGAAGTGTGATTCTAGGCGCATCAAGTTCAGGGATCATTTCTTGATTAGCATCAGACTGATGCGTGGCCAAGGCTGCTGCTTAAGTCTTCTATAAGACATAAGATCGGCTAGAATGCGGACGCGCTGCAACACCCGCCAGCCCTAACTGATCAACCTCTATCCGATGGTTTCCAACCCCGCCAAAGAAGTAATTATTCTGGGTACTACCCAGAGTGGACGCGCTTTTCGCCCCAGTGATTGGGCTGAGCGTCTCGCGGGCGTCATGAGTCAGTTTCGGCCCGGTGGCCCACAGCCCGGCAGTCATTTGGGCTACTCGCCTTGGTGTGTTCCCAATTCGCGGGATGGCGTGCGCTGCGTGGTGGTTCACCGCGACCTGCGCGATTACAACGTCATGGCCTGGGACTTCTGCATGAACTTTGCCAAAGACAACGACCTGCAAGTCCTGCACGGCAATCCCCCCGCCTGATCTACTCCGGCTGTCAGGCACGTTCGCCTGCACCTTCTGTCTAATTTTTTCGATCAACGCCGGAAACAAAAAAGCCGTCTTTCGACGGCATTTTTGCTTTTTTTGCTGACAGCGCACCCGTTACAAACGGCGCATTCTCAAAGACTTGAGAATGCGTGCGATTTGCCTGAGATCAGGCAGCGACTGCGGCCAGGGCTTTCACCTTGGTCGACAGACGGCTCTTGTCGCGAGCAGCCTTATTCTTGTGGAAGATGCCTTTGTCAGCCACGGTGTCAACCACGGCTTGCATCTTGGCAAACAACTCGGTCGCTTTGACCTTGTCGCCAGCCAAAACAGCTTTCTCTACGTTCTTGACCGCAGTGCGGTACTTGGAACGCATCGAGGTGTTCGCTGCATTGATTTTGATGTCCTGACGGACGCGTTTACGGCCCGACGCAAGGCGCGGGTTCTTTTTCTTGGGTTTACCAGATGCCATAATTTAATTCCTTGGGTCTGCGGATGTTGTCAGCAAAGCCTGCGATTCTAGCAGTTTGTCAAACCGTGCGCGAATCCATTCATACGCTTGAGCTTCGGGCATGGGGCGGCTGTAGTAATAGCCTTGGTACACGTTGCAACCCAGGTTGGCCAAGTAGTAGTGCTGCCCGCGCGTTTCCACCCCTTCCGCAATCACCATGAGGCCCAAGTCATGTGCGAGACCAATGCTGGCCATGCAGATGGTGGCGTCGGTGCTGTCGGTTTCCAAATCCTGCACAAACGTGCGGTCCAGCTTGAGGTAATTCAGCGGCAATCGCTTCAGATAGGCGAGCGATGAATACCCGGTGCCGAAGTCGTCCATGGCCAGTTGAACGCCCAGGTCGCGAATGACGCCAAGGCGTTGAATGGATGCCAATGGGTCCTGCATGGCCACCGACTCCGTGATTTCAAGGGTGAGAGCACTGGCGGGCAAGCCGTTTTCCGTTAGCGCGTTGACGATGATTTGCGGCAAATCAGCGTTGCGCAATTGAATGGCGCTGAGATTGACGGCCATGGTGATGTCAGGCAGCCCTTGCTGGCGCCAGCGCGCCAGGGTTTGGCAGGCATTGTTCAGCACCCACTCGCCAATTTCATTGATGAGACCGATTTCCTCGGCCAAAGCGATGAATTCCTCTGGGAGCGTCAACTCGCCGGAGGGGTTGACCCATCGAACCAGCGCTTCGACGCCGCTCACCTGTTTGCCCAGTGCGTCGATCTGAGGCTGGAAATGAAGTACAAATTGCTGCTGCTGAACCGCTTCGCGCAGGGCATGTTCCATGGCCAGGCGGTGTTCAGCAGCGCGCAGCATGTCGGCATTGAAAAAATGGAACACACCTTTGCCGGACTTTTTGGCGTGGTACATGGCAATGTCTGCACTCTGCATCAAGGCGCCCCGGTCCGCACCATCTTGAGGATAGAAGCAGATGCCCATCGACGCAGAGGTACGCAGCAGATTCTTGCCAATGGTGACAGGTTGGTTCAGTGCCAGCATGATCTTGGCCGCAATGCTGCTGGTCTCCTGAGGGCAGGGCATGTCGGCCAGAACGACCACGAATTCGTCTCCGCCCAAGCGGGCCACGATGTCGTTGCTGCGCACTGCTGTGCTCAAGCGTTGGGCCACCTCACACAGGAACTGGTCACCCATGCCGTGACCTTTGGTGTCATTGATGCTTTTGAAGTTGTCGATGTCCAGAAACATCACCGCCAGGCGCTGTTCGTTCCGGCGGGCATTGGCCACCAACTGGTCCAATTTGGCCTCCAGCGTGTACCGGTTGGCCAGACCCGTCAGCATGTCGCTGTGGGCGAGGCGCTCAATGGCGGCTGCATTTCGGTGGTGTTCCGTGACGTCGGTGTAGATCGTCACAAAGCAGCCATCTGGCAATGGCGTGCCCCGAATGTCAAGAATGGACCCGTTGGGTCGCACGCGTTTGGTTTTGTGAGGTTTGTGTTGACGAGCCCGCGCCATCAAGCGCGCCACAACGGAGTCGATCTCTCCTGCACCAAATTCGCCGCGAGATGCGCCGAAACGGAAAAAACTTTCTAGCGGCGTTTTGGGGGCGAGCAGTTCATGGGGCAAGTCCAGCAGCCTGACGAACTCCTGGTTGTAGGCCAGCAACTCCAACTGAGGGCCAAACAAGGTAACGCCACCAGGAACGTTGTCCACCAGCGTCTGAAACAAGATACTTTGCTGCCTGAATCCCTCCTGGCTGGCTTTTTGCTCTGTGATGTCGGTGTAACTGGTCACAAACCCCACCGTGCGGTGGTCTCTGACCATTGGACGCCCTTCCACTAGGTGGGTTCGGCCATTTTTCCGAAGGTGCTCAAACCGATGGGGCTGAAACTGGAGGGCCAGGGCGCGCTGGTCGACAGTTTGTGTCGGCAAGTCACCTAACGGGTTGTCGTCATCCGGGTTCAGGTGGGCCAACAAGTCGTCCAGACGGGTGTCGGGCGACAGGCTTGCCGGCGGTATCTGGAGCATCTCAAGCAGGTTGGCGTTCCAGCACTTCAGCTGACGGTGCTCGTCAAAGACCGAAATGCCTTGGGGTAAATGTTCGACCACGCTACTCAAATAAAGCGCCTGTTCTCTGAGCGCCTGTTTGGTTTGGTAGCTTTCCGTGATGTCGTTGTAGATGGTGATGAAGCCACCCAGCGGCAGCGGACTGCCAATGATTTCAAGCGCCTGGCCGTTGGGGCGGATGCGTTGGTAGCGGTGGGCCAGTCGGTTGTGCGCCAGCGCCATCCGCTCGCGGGTTTGACGATCAGGGTCACCGGGTCCGTATTCGCCGCGAGAGGCGTTGAAGGAGGTTATTTCCCCCAGTGTTGGCAAACCGTGCTCGAACATGACTTGTGGCAATTCCAGCAAATCAATGAGGCGTTGATTGATTGCGACGACGCAAAGATCTCGGTCAAACATGACCACCCCGACCGGCAGATGGTCTAGCATGGCCTGGTACATGCCCATGGCGTCGCCAGCGACCAGGGATGGAGAAAAGCGACCGCCAGGGCTCATGCAAACCTTTACTTACATTTAACGGAGGAGGGCCGATTGTGCACGGTTATGCGTCAATTGAGTGAGTCGTGCCGAGGGCTACACTCTGCGCCGTGTCGCTACTCAAATCTGCCTCTATTGTTTCGCTCCTGACGCTGGTGTCCCGCATTACCGGGCTCGCGCGGGAACTTTTAATTGCCTCCACGTTTGGTGCCAATGCGATGACCGACGCCTTCAACGTCGCGTTTCGAATCCCCAACCTGTTCAGGCGCTTCTTCGGCGAAGGGGCATTCAGTCAGGCCTTTGTACCGGTGCTGGCCGCCTCCAAAGCCCAGCACGGCGATCTGGAAACCCGGTTTGTGATTGACCGGGTAGCGACCGTGCTCACCTGGGCGTTGATGGTCATTAGCATTGTGGGGGTTGCCGCCGCGCCCGTCATGGTTTGGGCCATGGCCAGCGGCTTGCAGCAAGACCCCCGCGGGTTTGAGCTGGCCATTGTGATGACTCGCTGGATGTTTCCCTATATTGCGTTCATGTCGCTGGTGGCATTGGCAGCCGGTGTACTCAACACCTGGAAGCGCTTTGCCGTGCCAGCCGCCACGCCGGTGTTGCTAAACCTATGCATGATTGGCGCCGCATGGCTGGGCGCGCCCTGGTTTGAAACCCTGGGCCTGGAGCCAATTTATGCGCTGGCGGGTGGCGTGCTGGCGGGCGGTGTTCTTCAGCTTGCCGTTCAATTGCTGGCGCTCAAACGGATGGGGCTGGCTCCGCGCATCGGCTTGGGGTGGCAGCAGCTTCGCGCGGCCTGGGCAGACCCGGCCACCAAAAACATTCTTCGTTTGATGGGGCCTGCCTTGCTAGGGGTGAGCGTGGCACATATTTCGATGCTGATCAACACCCAGATTGCCTCGCACCTGGCCGCTGGCAGTGTGAGCTGGATTACCTACGCAGATCGTTTGATGGAGTTCCCCACCGCCATGCTAGGCGTGGCCATGGGGGTGGTGCTCATGCCTCAACTGGCACTGGCCCGCGGGGCCGGTGATGCGGAGAAGTACTCTGGCATGCTGGATTGGGGCTTGCGGCTGGTCGTGTTGCTGGCCTTACCCTGTGCCGTGGCGTTGCTGGCGTTTGCCAAGCCGCTGGTCGCGGTGCTCTATCACTATGGCGCAATGACCGACCGCGACGTTCAGCAAATCACTTATGCATTGATGGGCTGGGGTGTCGGATTGGTTGGCATCGTGGCCATCAAGGTGCTAGCCCCCGGCTACTACGCCAATCAGGACACCAAAACACCGGTCCGCATTGCGGTGGCTGTGCTGGTAATCACCCAGTTGTTGAATCTGGTGCTGGTGCCGATATTCGCCCACGCGGCGCTGACGCTGTCGATTGGCATTGGCGCCATGATCAATGCCTTGTGGTTGCTGGTCGGTCTGCTTCGCCGTGGCAGTTACAAGCCAGAACCTGGTTGGGGCATCTACTTCTTGCAGGTCATTGCCGCCTGCGCGCTACTGACAATTTTCCTGATGTGGGCCAACGGGGCATTTCTTTGGATTGAATTGCGCGCTGAAGCATGGAAAAGAATTGGGATACTGGCCTTTGTCCTGATTGCGTCAGCAGCTATCTATTTGGTAGCGATATTGGCCTCGGGTCTGAGTCTGAAACAATTCTTGAAGCGGTGATTGTTGAATCCGCGTGAGCTGTTGCGGTGTTGGCCTCATGCCACTTTCCAGCCGAGTCGGTATAGGATGTTTGCATGACGATGTTGTTCACCATTCCTTCTCCGTTGTCCTATTTCACCAGCTTGGTCACAAGCGACGCTGAGTTCCCCTTGCTGGAAGCGGCCGTCAGCCTGGCTCAAGATGAATACCCAGAGCTTGACGTTCAACAGGTCTTGAGTGACGTTGATCAATTGCTGGCCCGGGTTCAGCGGCGCATTCCCGCCGATGCGGGGCCGTTGCAAAAGCTGCGCGCCCTGAACCAGTTCTTCTACCGGGATCTGGCGTTTTGCGGCAATGTGAACAATTACTACGACCCGGACAACAGCTTTGTCAGCGTGGTCCTGGGCACCCGCCGCGCCATACCGATCACGCTGGCGGTGATTTGGATGGAGCTGGCTCAGGGTTTGGGCTTGTCTGCGCGCGGCATCGGGTTTCCCGGCCACTTCATGATGAAGGTTAACCTGCCCGAAGGGCAGGTAGTGATGGACCCGCTGGATGGTCAGTCCTTGAGCCGCGAAGATCTGTCCGAGCGGCTGGACCCGCAGCACAAGCGGCAGGAGTTGGCGGATGGTTTTGAGGTGCCCTTGGGCTTGTACCTGCAGGTGGCGCCGCCCCGCGACATCATTGCCCGCATGTTGCGTAATCTGAAGGCCATCCATGCCTCTCAGGAAGACTGGCCCCGTCTCATCGCCGTTCAAAGCCGGCTCATTATCTTGTTGCCCAAGGAGTGGGGGGAATACCGCGACCGCGGTTTGGCCCATGCGGCGGTCGGTGCCACTGCGCTGGCCTTGGCGGATCTTGATATCTATTTACAGCACGCCGACTCGGCGATCGACGGACAGGCCATTGCGCTGCGAGTGGCCGAGTTACGCGGTGCTATCAACTGATCGGCGCAGTTCGGCGAATGAAAAGGAGTTCGAAATGAAAGGTATTTTTGCCTTAGTGGGTTTGCTGATCGTTGTGGCTGCGATTGGGTTTTTGAGCAAAAAGCAAATGGCAACCATCATGCCAACGGGCCTGCCGCCTGAGATTTCGTCAGAGAACGGCGTGCCTGCCGCCTTGACCAACGCCCCGCCGCAACAATTGCCCGAGCAGTTCAAGAAGACCGTGGACGAGGCCATGCAAAAAACCCGGCCCGAGGAGGGTACGCAATGACCGTTAGGAACACGATGTGGTCAAGTGCCCGCCTTGGCTGCCTGTTTGGGCTAATGGCCGTGCCCGGGTTTGAGGCCTTGGCGGCGCTAGGGGCTGCGCCTGCCGCACCTGCGGGTCAAACGGTGACCCTGAAGCGTGCTCTTGCCGCAACCAACGGCGTGAGAACACTCTATTCTCAGCATGAACGCGTGCTTGGCAATGGCACGACAGTACGGGAGTTCTCCCGCGCAGACGGCGTGGTATTTGCCGTGAGTTGGGAGGGGCCGGTATTGCCTGATTTGAATGAGTTATTGGGCGACTACTTTGCGACCTTCATGACGGGTGTGAAGCAAGAGCGGCAAAGTGCAGGGCCGGGCTCACCACTTCAGATATCGCGCGACGGCCTAGTGGTCCGATCGAATGGTCGCATGCGCAACTTCTTTGGCCATGCTTACGCGCCGGCCCTGGTGCCTGCAGGCGTGGAGATCAAAGATGTCCTCCGATAAATTGGACAAATACCGCCAATGGGCGGTGGCACTTCTCGTCGCGACCGGGATGGCTGGGTGTGGCGGCGGAAGTGGCGGTGCGCCAGCCGCGGTGGTGTCGCCCGCCAGCGGACCCAATGTGCTGGCGTTGTCCGTGAACGCGGGCCCCGCGGGCACCGGGTACAACGTCAACCGCCTGTACACCTCGGTCACCTTGTGTCAACCAGGCAGCAATACCCTGTGCCAGACCATCGACCATGTGCTGGTCGACACCGGGTCAACCGGATTCCGTGTTTTGTCCTCACAGGTGTCTGGCGCTTTGGGCTTGAGCCCCGAGTTGGCCGGGGGCGGTCAACCGCTATTGAATTGTGTTCAATTTTTGGACGCCAGCTTTGGCTGGGGGCCGGTGGTCAC
>JBBKVN010000164.1:0-3703 GCA_037968455.1 Rhodoferax sp. | reverse complement strand
CGGGTGATGATTCGGGCCCGCTCAATGATGAAGGCCTCGTCCCGCTCGCCGTAGGGGGCATAGCCCTTGTCCGCCAAATAGACAAAGTCTTGGCCTGGCAACTCGGTGCGAAGGGCCTTGAGTATGCTCAAGCCCCCGACGCCGCTGTCAAAGACCCCAATCGGGCAAGCGCCCGAAGGGGATTCATGCTGAGAGGTCAATCAGGCACCGGCCACCGAAATACCTTTGAATTCGCCCGTGGCAATACGCTCTTTCCACAGCGCGGGGCCGGTGATGTGGGCACTGGTGCCACCGGAATCGACGGCCACGGTGACCGGCATGTCGACCACGTCAAATTCGTAAATCGCCTCCATACCCAGATCGGCAAAGCCAACGATTTCGGCGTGTTTGATGGCTTTGCTCACCAAGTAGGCTGCGCCGCCGACGGCCATCAGGTAGGCACTCTTGTGCTTTTTGATGGCTTCGATGGCCACTGGACCGCGCTCGGCCTTGCCTACCATGGAGATCAGACCGGTTTCGGCCAACATCATTTCGGTGAAGTTGTCCATGCGGGTTGCGGTGGTGGGGCCAGCGGGGCCCACGGCCTCGCCTTTGACGGGGTCAACCGGGCCGACGTAGTAAATCACGCGGTTGGTGAAGTCTACGGGCAGCTTTTCGCCCTTGGCCAGCATGTCCTTGATGCGCTTGTGGGCGGCATCACGGCCAGTCAGCATCTTGCCGTTGAGCAGCAGGGTGTCGCCCGGCTTCCAGCTCGCGACTTCTTCTTTGGTGAGGGTGTTCAGGTCCACCTTTTTGCTTTTCACGTAGTCCGGTGCCCAGTTCACGTCAGGCCACAGATCCAGCGACGGAGGTGTCAGGTAAACCGGGCCGCTGCCGTCCATCACAAAGTGGGCGTGGCGCGTGGCGGCGCAGTTGGGGATCATGGCCACGGGCTTGCTGGCGGCGTGGGTAGGGTACATCTTGATTTTGATGTCCAGCACGGTAGTCAGGCCACCCAGCCCTTGCGCGCCGATGCCGAGTGCATTGACTTTCTCAAACAACTCAAGGCGCAGGGCTTCGGTTTTGGTGAGTGGCTCGTTGGCAGCGGCTTTGGCTTGCAACTCGTACATGTCCAGGTCGTCCATCAGGCTTTCTTTGGCCATTAAAACGGCTTTCTCGGCCGTGCCGCCAATGCCAATGCCCAGCATGCCGGGTGGGCACCAACCGGCGCCCATAGTTGGAACGGTTTTCAAAATCCAGTCCACCACCGAGTCGCCGGGGTTGAGCATGGCCATCTTGCTCTTGTTCTCGCTGCCGCCGCCTTTGGCTGCGACAGTGATATCCAATTTATTGCCAGGCACGATTTCCGTGAAGATCACGGCGGGCGTGTTGTCTTTTGTGTTCTTGCGGTCGAACTGGGGGTCGGCCACGACGGACGCACGCAAGGTGTTGTCAGGGTGGTTGTAGCCGCGGCGAACGCCTTCGTTGATGGCGTCGTCCAGGCTGCCGGTAAAGCCTTCCCAGCGCACGTCCATGCCGACTTTGAGGAACACGTTGACGATGCCGGTGTCCTGACAAATCGGGCGGTGAGCGGTGGCGCTCATCTTGCTGTTGTTCAAAATCTGCGCTATGGCGTCCTTGGCGGCCGGGCTTTGCTCGCGCTCATAGGCGCGGGCCAAGTGCGCAATGTAGTCGGCAGGGTGGTAGTAGCTGATGAATTGCAGGGCTGCGGCAACGGATTCGATCAGGTCGTCTTGTTGAATACTTGTGGTCATGGTCAGGTGCTTCGTTGAAAAGAAGGCTGTTCAGTGCAGCCGGCGTGTGCTAGGTTCGCGTAAACCCTGCATTTTGACAGGCTTGTCTTCACAGACCTTACAGCCGAAGAATGGGAGATACCAATGACGCCAACAACCCGCACCGAGCATGACTCTATGGGCCCCATAGAGGTGCCTTCTGATCGCCTGTGGGGCGCTCAGACCCAACGGTCGCTGCAAAATTTTGACATCTCTGTCGAGCGACAGCCGAAGGAGCTCATTGAGGCGCTGATCTGGGTGAAACGCGCGGCCGCAACGGTCAATGCCACGCTGGGTGAACTGGATTCGAGCAAGGCCCGGGCCATTGAGAAAGCGGCAGACGAGGTACTCGCCGGGCGTCACGATAACGAGTTTCCGCTGGTGGTCTGGCAAACGGGCTCTGGCACACAAAGCAATATGAATGTCAATGAAGTCCTGGCCAATCGGGCCAGTGAGCTGATGGGCGGAGAGCGGGGCATGAAGCGCCTCGTTCATCCCAACGACGACGTGAATCGCAGCCAGTCGTCCAATGACGTGTTTCCCACTTCCATGCACGTGGCGGCAGTGGCTGGCATTTGTCAGCGCCTGTTGCCGGAATTGGTGGGGTTACGCAAGACCTTGACGCACAAGTCGCAAGCGTTTGAAGGCATTGTCAAGATTGGCCGCACCCATTTGCAAGACGCCACTCCGCTCACGCTGGGCCAAGAATTCTCTGGCTATGTGGCTCAGTTGACGCATGCGGAACGGCATTTGCAGGCCGCGTTGCCCCATTTGTGTGAGTTGGCCTTGGGGGGCACGGCGGTGGGGACTGGCCTCAATGCACCTGCCGAGTTTGGCGTGCTGGCTGCGGCCGAGTTGGCGCGCCTGACTGGACTCCCTCTGGTAACGGCGCCCAACAAGTTTGAGGCTCTGGCTGCATGTGACGCCCTGGTTCACGCGCATGGTGCGCTGAAAGGCCTGGCGGCGAGCTTGATGAAAATCGCCAATGACGTGCGCTGGCTGGGCAGCGGGCCGAGAAGTGGGCTTGGCGAGTTGCTTTTGCCGGCTAACGAACCCGGCTCATCCATCATGCCGGGTAAGGTGAATCCCACTCAGTGCGAAGCGCTCACCATGTTGTGCTGTCAGGTGACGGGCAACGACGTGGCGATCAACATGGGTGGCGCCGCCGGCAATTTCGAGTTGAATGTGTTTCGGCCGATGATTGCCCACAATTTTCTACAGAGCGTTCGCCTTCTGTCCGATGGCATGCGTAGTTTTGATCAAAACTGCGTCCAAGGCATTGAGGCGAATCAGCCTCGCATTGCAGAACTGCTGGCCGCCTCACTAATGTTGGTCACGGCCTTGAATCCCCACATTGGCTACGACAAAGCCGCTGAAATTGCCAAGCAGGCCCATGCCAGCGGGAGCACTTTGCGCGAAGCGGCCATCACCTCGGGCCATGTGACGGCGGCGCAATTTGATGCCTGGGTTCAGCCAACGGCCATGGTGGGACGGTCGCCCTTGGTGGATTGACTCAAGTTGAGCGGCAAGGGGCGCTGACCGGAGTTGTCCTGTGACCGATGAACCCCAGTCGGTTGGGCGCTGGAAAGCGCCTAGTCGATGTCCCTGTGTTCTGGAATACTGTCGGTAGGGATGGGCACGTTGCTTTTTACCTTCAAATGCAGGGCCGCTTGTGCCATCATGTTGGCTGATACTGGTGCGGTCACAAATACGAACAAGGTAATCAGCAGTTCAGCCAGCCCAATGCGGCCTTCTGACGCAGCCACAATCATGCTGGCCAAGAGAATGCCGCCAACCCCCAAGGTGGACGCCTTGGTGGGGGCGTGCAGGCGCATGAAAAAATCAGGAAACCGGGCCAGGCCCAGAGCGCCTACAAACAGCGTAAAAGCAGCAATCAAAAGTAGTGCCGCGACGAGCCATTCGACAACGGG
>JBBKVN010000163.1:0-18166 GCA_037968455.1 Rhodoferax sp. | reverse complement strand
TCCAGGCCTTCAAGCACCTGGCGGCAATGCTGGAAGTAAATCTGGCCGGCCTCCGTTGCCGAGACCTTGCGAGTGGTTCGGTGAAACAAGCGGGTGGCCAATCGGGCCTCCAAGGCGCTGACTTGCCGGCTTACTTGGGCCGTGGAGATTCCTAACCGCTTTGCAGCCTGCGTGAAGCTCTCGGTCTCTGCGACAGCCACGAATTCGGTGACACCTTCCCACGCCAACATGGTTCATCCTTCCCAATAAAAACGGCATCCGCCGTGGCGACGGATCGCTAGGCTTTGATTGTTGCGAATAGGTAAAAGTGTTTTGAGTTTAAGGCGTATTGCCGATTGAAATTGCAACAATAGAATTCATCCAGTCGAACAAGTAGGTTGCCGCCATGCAGGCGATGCATGCTATGTAAATCTGGATTCAAAGGGTCAAGCCCATGGGTGTGACCCGACCTGCGTCAGGGGTGGGCAAGACGCCACCTCGACCTGCTGTGATTCAACCTGCATGCGTCAGACGAATTGGTCGTTGCCCGTGTCACCCCTAACGAGCCCGTGCTGTTTGACGCAGCAACGCCCACCTGATTCCATCACTCGGCACCCTGCCACCGGAGCAAGTCAATTGAACAGTCATCCATTTTTCACGAACCGCAAGGTTGTCTTCAGCTTGGCGATTTTGTGCTGCCTCTTGTGGGGTAGCGCTTACCCGGCGATCAAGGGGGGATATGCCTTGTTCAACATCGCCGTTAACGACGTGCCATCCAAACTGGTGTTTGCCGGCTGGCGCTTTGCGTTGGCCGGGCTCGTGTTGTTGACGGTGGCGGCGTTGGGCAGAAAGCCAATCTTCAATTTTGACGCACGAACCTTTGGTCAACTCACCCTGCTGGGGTTGACGCAGACCTCGCTGCAATACGTCTTTTTTTATATCGGGCTGGCCTACACCACGGGTGTCAAGGGGTCGATCCTGAACGGCACGGTCACCTTCTTCAGCGTGCTGCTGGCCCATTTGATTTACCACAACGATAGATTGAGCCATGCCAAGGCGTTGGGCTGCGCGATTGGCTTCGCTGGCGTGATGGTGGTCAACTTCGGGGGCGGACTGCTCGACTTCAACTTCACTCTTTTGGGCGAAGGCTTTGTGGTGATTGCTGCGTTTGTGCTGTCGGGCGCCACCATCTATGGCAAGAAGCTGTCGCAGCACATGGATTCGGTCGTGATGACGGGATGGCAACTGACGATTGGCGGGGTCACATTGCTTGCAACGGGCTGGGCCACTGGAGGCGCGATTGAAGGGTTCACACTTCAGTCAACCGCGCTGATGGTCTACATGGTGCTGCTGTCGTCGGTGGCGTTCTCGATCTGGAGCATCTTGCTCAAGTACAACCGCGTTAGCCTGGTGACTGCCTTTGTGTTCATGGTGCCGGTATTTGGAACGCTGCTATCGGCACTGTTCCTTGACGAAAGCATCCTTGAACTGAAAAATGTTGCGGCGCTGGGTTTGGTGAGTCTGGGCATCTGGCTGGTGACCCGTGAGGCACGGCCGCCGGCAGCGCCCGAATCAGCAGCGGCATACCGCTGAGCGTCAGTTGATCTTGCGCATGGCGCCAAACACCAGAAAATCGGCGTAAAAATGCCGCTGCACCGTGACTTGCAGCGGCGTTAACCTCAGCTTGTCGATGACTTGCCAGTCTGGCGGATGCCTCTGACCAGTGGCACGATGAGGGTGATGGCCGCTACCAGCAAGAGGCCGGCTGTGATGGGGCGGGTGTACAAAAAGTCATAGCTGCCGCTGGAGAGCGCCAGGGAACGGCGGAAGCTGCTCTCGGCCATGGGGCCCATGATCAAGGCAAGCACCACGGGTGATGCCGGGAAGTTGGACCGTTGCATGAAATAGCCGACGACGCCAGCGACAAGCATGATGCCAACATCGAACATGCTGTTGTTCAAGGCGTAGGTGCCCACAATACACAGCACCATGATGGTTGGCGTCAGGATCGACTTGGGAGTTTGCAGAATGCGACCAATGAATCTGAAGCTGGAAAAACCCAAAATCAGCATGACCACGTAACAAAACAACATGCCGGCAAACAGGGTGTAGACCATGTCGCCGTGTTCCTTAAACAGCAGCGGACCCGGTTGCAGGCCTTGCAGCGTCAACGCGCCCAACATGACTGCGGTGACCGCGTCGCCTGGAATACCTAGCGTTAGCATGGGCAACAAGGCGCCACCCGTGCAGGCGCTGGCACCGGCTTCGCAGGCGGCCACGGCTTCCAACTCGCCTTTGCCGTAGTTTTCGGGTGTTTTGCTAAAGCGCTTGCCTTCACTGTAGGCTACAAATGCCGCAATGTCCGCGCCCGCGCCGGGGATGGCACCGATGGTGGCGCCCAGACCGGCAGAGCGCATGACTGTGCCAAAAAGACGCTTGCAATCTTTGAGTGAGGGAATCATCTCGGTGATGATCGTTTTTTGAGTGCTTAACAGGTTGCCTTCGGCCATGGATTTGAAGGCCTCGGAAGCTGCAAACAAGCCAATCATCACAGGAATGAAGGGCACGGTCATCAGTTCATTGAAACCACCCGTGAAACGAGGAAAGCCACCCATCGGGTCCAGGCCCACGGTAGAAAGCAACAAGCCGAGAAAACCGGCGATCAAGCCTTTGAGCAATGACTCGCCCGCGATGCTGGCAATGATGCTGAGGCCAAAAACAGCAAGGGCAAAGGTTTCCGGCGCGCTGAACTCCAGTGCAAATCCGGCCAGCACGGGTGCCAAGAAGACCAGCAAAATAATGCTGAGGAAGCCACCAATGAATGACGAGATGGTGGCTGTTCCCAAGGCGAGGCCGGCTTTGCCTTGGAGCGTCAGCGCATAGCCGTCCATGGCCGTGGCCGCAGCAGCGGGCGTACCAGGAATATTGAGCATGATGGCGGTGATGGAGCCGCCATAGATGCCGCCAAAGAAAACGCCGGAGATCATCAGCAAGCCGGGCACGGGGTCCATGCCGAAGGTGAAGGGCAGCAAGATCGCTACCCCCATGGTGGCGGTGAGGCCGGGCAGGGCGCCAATCACGATGCCCAGGGCGACGCCCAGCACAGACAGCAGCAGCGATAACGGTTGGTTCAGCAGGGCGCCGAACCCTGAAAACAACATATTCAGTTCTTGCATGGATCAATCTCCGAAAAGGGTGCGCGATTGGCGCTTATTCAAACCAAGCGCCCTTGGGCAGGGGAACACCCAAACCGAGGGAGAAGACAGCGTAGAGCAGGCCCGCGATGGCGATTGCCAAAGCCAGATTGAGCCACCAGTTGAGTCGCCCCAGCAAACGCATCATGAGGGTCAAAAAGAGGGTCACTGACAGGCCATAGCCTGCAATGGGAATCAACCAGGTGCAGCCGATGCTCAGAAGCACGCCTAATAAAGTACGCAGGGGGCGGGTATCCGCTGCCTGGTCGGCGGTTGTGTTCGATACGACGGCGCGGAACTTTTGCCAAAACAGCAAAACGCACAGCAAAATCAAAATGCCGGCGTATATCAATGGAAAACGGGCGGAGCCGATATCGGTCTCTAGTGAGGTGCTGGGAAATTGGCGAGAAACGGCGATGGCGGCGCACGCGATCACGGTCAGCAGAACGGTGATGACGAGATCAGCGAAGCGATCAGCGGGCGAGATGCGAGCTGATGGTTGTTTGTCAGTCGGTTGCATGACTTACTTCTTTGTTTTTGTGAGAAAGAACGCGCACCTGTGCCCAACGCACGGGGTGCGCGTCAAAGGCATTACTTGGCCATGCCCAATTTGGTCATCAGGGTTTTGAAGCTGACGTTGTCAGTGTCAATCGTCTTTTGGAACGCGGCTGCGTCTTGGTAGGCGTAAGTCATGTTCATCTTGATCAAGGCAGCTTTGTAGTCAGCGTCTTCAACGATCTTTGCCGCAGCAGCGCGAAGCACGTCTTGTGCTTCTTTGGGTGCTTTCTTGGTGACGACAATGCCGCGCCAAGTGCCAACACTCAAATCAATGCCTTTTTCTTTCAATGTAGGGACCTTGTCAAATGAGGGCAAGCGTTGATCGGACATGATTGCGAGGATCTTGACTTTGCCAGAGGCGACATGGTTAGAGACCTCAGCGGCACTCACGGTCACCATTTCAATATGTCCACCCAGCAAGGCGGCGATGGCAGGGTTGGCGCCGTCATAAGGAATGTGGCTGAATTTGACTCCGGTTTTGTCGCTCAGCGCTTCGGCGGCCAGATGCCAGATGGCGCCGGTGCCGGAGTTGCCGATGCGAATCTTGCCCGGATTGGCTTTGGCATAGGCCATGAGTTCTTCAATGGACTTCCAAGGTGCATCTGCACTCACGGAGATGGCGCTAGGTTCAGCGCTCAGGCGGGCAATGGGCGCAAAGTCTTCGGCTTTGAAGGACGCCAGACCCATGTGCGGCAGCATGGTCAGTTCGACGGTGCCCATGCCAATTTTGTAACCATCGGGGCGACCGATGATCATTTCCGAAAAGCCAAGCGCACCCCCCGCACCTGGTTTATTGATGACACCCATGGATGTCGGCAAGTATTTTTTGGCGATATCTGCAAAAGTGCGTGCCAGCAAGTCCGTTCCGCCACCGGGAGAGTAAGGAACAATGAGTTCGATCGGCTTGGTGGGGTATTCGGCATGGGCTGAGACGCCGACCAGTGTGGCCGACAGCACCGTCGTGACGCAGAGAATGCTCTTAACGAGGCGCGGTAGAAATTGAACAGTTGTCATGGATGTCTCCTGGTACTTTAAAGTTTTCGTGAAAAACGGTTGCATGCTGCAGATAGCGCGGCAAAAAAGGCCGCCTCAAAGGTGTTTCAAGGGTTCGTCGGTGGGCTCCTTGTCAAATAGAAGTGAGTGAAATGGGCTCTTGCCCTGGCGTTGCCTTGGGCTTTTTTGTCGAGGGCGCCAGGTCAACCGCCGCCAGCGGTGGTTTGCCGGCCAATGCCAGCAACAGATTGGTGGTGGCCATGACTGCCATGGCATGTCGGGTTTCAAAGGTCGCCGACCCCACGTGGGGCAGCGCCGTGACTTTGGGGTGGGTGCGCAGCGGCGAGTCCAGCGGCAAGGGCTCAGTTGAAAAAACATCCAGTCCTGCGGCTCGAAGTGAACCCGTGTTCAATGCCTCCAGCAGGGCCGCCTCGTCCACAATGGGACCGCGAGCACCGTTGATAAGAATGGCGCCGGGCTTCATGAGCGCAAATTCGCGGACACCCATTAGGCCGCGGGTGTGCTCAGACAGGGGCAGCACCAACACCACGATGTCGGCTTGGCGCAGCAGCTCATCCAGCGGCGTGTGGGTGGCTTTTCCAAGCAGTTCGGGGCAGTCTTGTTCCAACGATACGGGTCGGCGTGCGTGGTACAGAACAGGCATGCCAAAGCCCAGTGCGGCGCGCTTGGCAAGGGCTTGTCCAATGCGGCCAAAGCCCACAATGCCCAGCGTCTTGCCGTGCACATCCCAGCCAAACAGGTTTTCTTCGATGTTGCGAACCCATCGCCCCTCTTTGACATGGCTGGCAAGTTCAACAATCCGCCGACTGGTGGCCATGATCAGCGCAAACAAGGTGTCCGCCGTGGTTTCAGTCAGCACCCCGGGGGTGTGGCACAGGGCAATGCCTCGGGTCAGGAGTGCGGCCTGGTCGTAGTTGTCAATGCCAACCGAGACGCTGGAAATGACCTTGAGGCGAGGCGCTTTTGACAACACGGCGTCGTCAATCGGATAACTGGCGCCAATGAGGGCGTCCGCCGTGGCCAGCGCTTGGTGAAAGGCATCGGACTGATCGGCCTGGCGGGGGTTGGCGACTGTGACATCGTGCTCGGCTTCAATTCGCGCCAGTTGATCGGGTGGCAAGGGGCGAAAGACCAGCACGTGCTGTCGCCGAATATTGGTGGTGGTGTTCATGCGGGCAACTCCGCCGCGTCAAGCTCAGCCCGGGTTGGCAGGCCTTCGCTGTCACCCAAAACCTGTACAGCCCGTGCGCCGATCCAGGCGCCGCGCTGTGTGGCGGCCCGGGGCGACAAACCCTCCAGCAATGCGCTAATGACGCCCACCGCGAAGCCATCTCCAGCGCCGACGGTGTCGACGACCTGGGTCACCGGAAACCCCGCGACGTAGCCTGATTCCTGGGCGCTTTGAAAATAGGCCCCTTGGCTGCCCAGTTTGACGACCACGAGTTTGGCGCCCAAATTCAGATAGAACTGGGCCACACCTTCTGGCGTGGACTCTCCCGTAAGAATGAGGCCTTCCTCCAGACCTGGCAGTACCCAGTCCGCGTAGCTGGCCAGTTCGTTGATGGTAGTGCGCATGACCTCGGTCGACGCCCACAAGCCGGGGCGCAAATTGGGGTCATACGACACGGTACGACCGCCGGTACGCATCAATTCCATGGCCAGGCGCGCGGCGGGCAATGTGGTGGGTGACAGTGCCGGGAATATGCCGGTGGCGTGAAGGTGACGGGCGCCGAGTAGCCACGGCGTGTCAACGTCAGCGACCTCCATGTGGCTCGCGGCGGACCCCTTGCGATGCGATTCGACAAACGGGTCACTGCCGTCACTGACACGAGCCTTGAACTGGAAGCCGGTACGCTGAAGCGGGTCACAAACGACGTGGGAGCAATCAATGCCCTCACCTTGCATGGCGGCAATCAAATACTGGCCCATGGAGTCGGTGCCAAGCCTGCTGGCCCAACCAACGCGAAGCCCCAGTCGGGCAAGTCCGATGGCCACATTGGTCTCGGCCCCTGCGGTTCGCTTGTGCAAGGTGCTGGCTTGTTCAAGTGGGCCGGCTTCGTGCGCAACCATGAGCAACATGGCTTCGCCAAAGGTGACGACATCTAGTGAATCAGGCATGGTGAGTAGTCTATGAAGGGGTTAGTGCGACAGACGCGTGGCCATGCAACGTGGCGGCAATCTGTCGAAGCTGTGCAATTTCGTGACGAGTGACTTGCAATAGGTCGTCGCCGATGAGGGGGTATTCAATGGCCCAAGGCATGTCTTGGGGCAGGGCGCGGAGCACGGCACGCCACGGCGCGCTGGAGTCCGACAAGGGTACCGCCACCCAATGGCGAGGCAGGCGTTGCACGCCTTTGCAGTGAATGTAGGCCACGTAGCCGGACAAGGCCTGGGCGGCCAGAAGCGGGCATTCGCCGGCCCAATGCCAGTTGCCCACGTCAAAGGTCATGCCGGGTTGAAAGCTGCTGGCGCGGGCGGCTGCAAAAAAGTGCTGCAAAGCGGGCAGGCTGCCGGCGGTGGGGGTGTGGTCGTTCTCGATCACCAAGTCAAAAGGCAGTCCTTTGGTCATGGCTTGCACGGTATCAAGCGTGCGGTGGGAGCTCGGGGCAAAGCCACCAATTGACATTTTGAGTCGCGTAGCGCCCAAGGTCAGAGTCGCCTGGATGGCGCGATTCAATGCACTGGTGTCCAGTCCACCCAGAGCGTCCCAAAGGGGAAGGGCGCAAGAGTAGACCAGTGCCTTCTGTTCCTCGCTGGCCAGTTGCCGAATGGCGGCCAGTTCGTGCAACTCGTCAACGATCAACTCGCTTCTGACTTCGACACCATCGGCGCCCGCCTCAAAGCTGAGGTGGGAAAACCAAAGCTGGCCGTGACGCCGCACCTCGGCGGCGCCAAACGACGACAGGGAGATGAGAACCGTCAGCGCCTGGTTTGGCCCAGGCGCAGCAGGAGGCGTCAGGTCGGGGGTGAGCCGGTCAATGTGCGTGCTGAGCATTCAATACCTGACCGAGGAAGTTGCGCGTCATCTCATTCTGCGGGTTGGCAAAGAACTGCTGAGGCGGGGCTTCTTCTATGATTTTTCCGTTGGCCATGAAGATCACACGATCCGCTACGCTGCGGGCAAATCCCATTTCATGGGTCACGCACAACATGGTCATGCCGTCTTCTGCCAGTCCAATCATGGTGTCCAACACCTCTTTGACCATTTCAGGATCCAGCGCCGAGGTGGGCTCGTCGAACAGCATGATTTTTGGCGTCATGCACAGGGCGCGCGCAATGGCCACGCGCTGTTGCTGACCGCCTGACAGTTGGCTGGGGTACTTGTGCGCTTGCTCTGGAATGCGAACGCGGGTGAGGTACTTCATGGCGGTCGTCTCTGCCTCTTCCTTGCTCAGGCCCCGTGAACGCATGGGTGCCAGCATGCAGTTCTGCAAAATGGTCATGTGCGGGAACAGGTTGAATTGCTGAAAGACCATGCCGACCTCTTGACGCACGGAGTCGACGTTGCGCCCGCCGGCGGTGAGATCGATGCCATCGACCTCAATGCGGCCTTTTTGCACGACTTCCAGCCGGTTGATGCAACGAATCAGGGTTGACTTCCCCGAGCCCGAAGGCCCGCACACCACAATGCGCTCGCCAGCCTTCACGCTGAGGTTGATGTTGGTCAGCACCTGAAACTGGCCATACCATTTGTCCACCGCTTCGATGCGGATGATGGGGGCGGCTGTGTCAGTGCTGGACAGGCGTGAAGAGGGTGCTGGTGAGTGCATGGTGTCAGACGTGGTGGAGCAAGGGGCTGGGGAAACCGCTGGGGCGGCAATTACTGCATGGCAGGCAAGTCAGTCTCCAGCCATTTGCGGTACAACTTGTTGAGTTCGCCATTGGCGGTGTTGCGTGCCACAAAGCTGTCCACTGTTTTCAGCAGATCGTCTTGGCCGGGTCGCATGGCGACTGCCATGACTTGCTGGCGCAACAGGAATTTGTTCTCATAGGTGTTGGCAGGGGCGCGCTTGTCGATTTGGGCGGCAACCGTGGTGGAGCAACCGATGGCATCAACCTGGCCGGACATCAATGCTTGCATGGCAGAAGCATCGTCGTCAAAGCGGCGGATTTCAGTGCCTTCGGGCGCGACTTTGGTCAGTGCAACGTCTTGGGTGCTGGCGCGGGCCACGCCGACACGTTTGCCTTTGAGGTCATCCGCTGATTTGATGGCTGCCTTTTTGTCGCCGTACACGACGATGCTGGCTGCTGCGTAGGGCTTGGAGAACTGAACCTGCTTGGCGCGCTCTGGCGTGATAGCCAATGAGGCCACCAGCAAATCCACTTTATTGGTCAACAGAAAAGGAATTCGGTTGGGACCTGTGACGGGAACCAAATTCACTTTAACGCCGAGGTCTTTTGCCATCAAGCGGGCCACGTCAGCGTCGTAGCCGTCGGGTTGATTGCTGGAATTCATGGTGCCGTAGGGGGGGAAGTCCACCAGCAAACCGACGGTCAACTCGCCTTTTTTCTTGATGTCATCGGTGGATTGGGCGTGGGCCGCTGGCAGCCAGGTGCCCAGGGTCGCTGCGACACCCAAAGCGAGTGCTGTTGCGGTGAATGTGCGGCGTTGAAAACTCTTGATCATGGTGATGTCTCCTTGCAGGGGTTGAAAATGACGGGTGAGATGCTTAACGAGCCAGCGCCCTGGCGTGCTGGCGTTCCATGCGAGCGGCCAGCAGGGACAGAGGCCAGCACAGCAGGAAATAAATGGCGGCCACCACGCTGAAAACGATTAGCGGTTGGAAGGTGGCGTTGTTGATGATTTGTCCGGCGCGGGTGATCTCGGTGAAACCGATGATGGCGGCCAGCGACGTGCCTTTGATGATTTGAACCATGTAACCCACCGTGGGCGCCAAGGCAATCTTCATGGCCTGCGGCAAGATGACGTCTTTCATGCGCGCTGTGTACGACAGGCTCAAGGCTTGGGCCGCCTCGGTCTGACCCAGCGGAATCGCCTGAATACATCCGCGCCAAATTTCACCCAGGAAGGCACTGCTATTCAAAATCAGTGCGACGCCTGCTGCCACCCAGGGATTGATGTCAAAGCCCAGCACGGGTGCCCCGAAAAAGACCAGAAACAACTGCAGCAACAAGGGTGTGCCCTGGAATATTTGAATGAAACCGCCGCTCAGCAGTTGCAGGGTTCGGTTCTCGGATGTCCGGCTGAGCGCAATGATCAAGCCACCGATGGCACCGCCAACGAAGGCCATCAGTGAGAGCGCGATGGTCCATTGGGCTGCTTCAAGAATGAACAGGAATTCGGGGAAGGCAAAGGTACGCATTAGCGACGATCCGGGTAGTTCAGGGCAAGGCGATAAATGGTGCGAAACAGGGCGGAGAACGCCAGGGCCAGCAACAGGTAAATCACGGCGACAACGATGTAGATCTCAAAGCTCCTGAAGGTTTGCGACTGCAGGTTGGCAGCGACCGAGGTCAGGTCGTCTGCGGAGATCGCTGACACCACACTCGAGCTGAGCATGAGCAGGGTGAACTGACTGGTCAGCGCCGGGTATATGGCTTTCAGTGCGGGCTTCAGGATCACAAAGCGGAATATCTCGTGCTTTTTGAGGTTGAGCGCCAGGCCGGCTTCAATTTGACCTTTGGGAATGGACTCAATGCCAGCGCGAATGATTTCGGTGGCGTAGGCCCCCAGGTTCACCACCATGGCGGTGAGCGCGGCGGTGTAGGCCGACCAGCGAAGCCCCAAAGCAGGTAATGCAAAGAAGAAGAAAAATAGCTGCACCAGAAATGGTGTGTTTCGAATCAGTTCAATATAGACGTTGATCAGGAACTGGATAGGTTTGGGTCCGGCTGTTTTACCCCAGGCGCAAACGATGGCGACCGCCAACCCAAACACCATGGCCAGCAAAGACAGCTCAATCGTGCTCAGGGTGCCTTTGAGCAGCAGGGGCCAGGCGGCAAATACATCAGCAAATTGAAACGTGTAGTTCATGTCAGGGTTTGTTTTTCGCGATTTGAGGCACGGTGGGTTGTCGAGCGTTCCTGTTAATTTTTGATGCTTTACTGAAACCGGTTTCAGTTGATTATAAAAATCGAGATAAGCCCTGCAATTATGGAAAACCCTAATAGGTCGTGGGGGTGTCTGGTCGAGAACTGCCGCGAGCGATCAGTTCGCCCGAGAGCAAAATTTGTCGCGGTGGGGGGTGTTGCCCCTTGAGGCGCTCGATCAGGCAGTCGGCCGCGATTCGACCCAGTTCGTCGGTGGGCTGCGCGATTGTGCTCAGGCCTGGTCCCAGGTAGGGTGCCCAATCTGTTTCGTCGATTCCGACCAGGCCGATGTCCGCGCCCAGTTGCAGCTTCAATCGGGCCAGCGATGCGACCACCCGCAGTGAGGTGACGGCATTGCTGGTGACAACCGCGGCATGGCCATGTGGCGCGCTGTCATAGAGCGCGCGCACTCCTGCGTCCAGTTTTTCGGCCTGTTCGGCGGGACATTCCAGCGTGCGGCCCACAAGCACACGGTCATCGGTTTGCTGATTGAGGACCCATCGATGAAAGGCTGACTCGCGCTCCTCGCGAGTGCTGACCCCCTTGATGGGTTCTGTCACGTACAGCATGTGGCGGTAGCCGAACTCCGCCAGGTGATCAATCGCCAGGCGCATGGCGCCGGTGTTGTCCAACGACACGAAGTCCACCTGCAAGTCATGGTGGCGCCGGTCTATGAGCACCACAGGTTTGCCGTGCCGAATGGCGTTGGCAGCGGCACCGCTGTCGTGGCCCAGTGTGTTCAGAATGAACCCTTCAACCTGATAGGCTGAAAGTGTTTCTATGGCCTCTTGTTCCCGGGCGCTGTCGTCGGCCAGATTAAACAGCATGATCAGGTAGCCCGCCTGCTGGCAAGACTTTTCTGCACCTCTCAACAGAGCCACAGAGAAGGGGTTGCTGACATCGGCAACCACCAAGCCTATGAGCTTGGAGCGCCCGCGTTTTAGGGCCTGGGCCATGGGGCTTGGACTGTAGGCCAGCGCAGCAATGGCGACCTCAACGCGCGTTGCGATATCTTTGGAAAGCAGCGTATCCCGGTGGTTGAGAAACCGGGATACGGTGGCCTTGGACACCCCGGCAGTGCGAGCGACATCGGCAATGGTTGCTTTCACCGGGATGGTTCCTGTAGCCGGTGTTTTTTTTGGAGATTTGTTCATGCTTGCCGCCCTTATTATTGCTATTTATGAAACCAGTTTCAGGTCAATGATAGTGCCGCATCATTTTGGGAAGCCATTTGCCGCCTTGCATGCTCGGACGACGCGAGGAGGCCGAACACCTTGGCATGTATGGTATTTCAGTGCGATTGAGCGCCAGGTTCGCGATGAGGAGACGGGGGCCGATGTTGGTGTCTATTCGGTTCAATCCGCCTCAGCCTTGTTGCACAATGCCTGCTTCCATAGACTCCAATGCGATAACCTCGACTCGACATGAGTATTGCCCTTGAGAATTCCGACGACATCCAGAGTCTGCGATCTGAACTGCAGGCTGCGCAGCGGCGACTTGCCGCTTTGAGCGATGCAACGGCGGCGTTGATTGGAGACGTCTGGGTGGACCCGTCCACGAACGGCGACTTTGTGTTGAGATCTAGTCCCATTGCGATCTCCATCACCAGAGAGTCGGATGGCTTGTATATTGATGTCAACGAGGAGTGGGTGCGGCTCACCGGCTACTCCCGAGTCGAAGTGGTGGGTTCCCGATCCATTGATCTCGGGTTTTGGGGGAGTTCGAAGCAGCGTGATGCGGCACTGCAGACGGCCTTCAGTGCGTGCCCCATGCGACCTTTGGATGTGCCTCTGCATCGTCCAGACGGTGTCGCCCTGTTGTTGCAATTGAACGTGTCTCGCATCGAGCGTTCTGGCACGACCTACCTTTTAAGTTACCTCGAAGATGTGACATCAAAGCGTTCGGCAGAGGTCGCTTTGCTGGCCAATCAGCAACTTCTGAACGCGGCCAACAACCGGCTCAACCGCCAAGTCGCGCTGTTTGGCGCCATGGAGAGTTTGGCGTCCGTGGGTTATTGGACCTACGACGCCGAATTGCAGGATCTGCAGTGGTCCAACGGACTGAGCCGGTTGGCCGGATTGGCGCCAGGTTCTGTCAAGAACGCGGATGTGGGCCGCCGTCGTATTCACCCTGAAGATCGCTCCCAATTTGAAGCAGCCCGTGAAGCGCTGGACGGGACGATGACCCAATATCGCTGGCAACACCCAGATGGTCGCACCCGTTGGTTGCGGTCCCAGATGTTGCGTTGGGCCGGATCAGGGGGTGAGGCCACCATAGACTTTGGCGTGGTTCAGGACATCACTGACGAACGGGAGGCGGGGCTGGCGCTGGAAGGCAAACTTGCGTTTATTCAGCAGATCACCCGTCGGGTGCCGGGTGTCATTTTTCAGTTCCGACTGAGCCCCAATGGACATCCTGAATTCCTGTTCATCAGTGACCATGTGCGGTCGCTGTACCGAGGTATAACCCCCGAAGAGGCCCTGGCGGACCCTGCTTGTATCCTGAAGCCGCTTCATCCGCTGGACAAGAAGTTGTTTTTGTCAGCGCTCAAAACTTCCGCTCAGAATTTGTCAGTCATGACGTTGGAGTATCGGCTGCAGTTTGACGATGGCGAGTTGCGGTGGCTACTGGGGCAGGCAATACCCGAGCGCGAGACGGACGGCACCATTCTTTGGAGTGGGTTCATCAGTGACATTACCCAAAGAAAGCTGGCGGAAGAACAGGTGCGAAGTAGTGAGGCCCGATTCAGGGCGTTGACAGAGCTGTCCTCGGACTGGTACTGGGAGCAGGACGAGTTGTTTCGGTTGACCCGCCTTGAAGGGACACCTGATGCATTCAGTCATTTGCCGACGGAGGCCTATTTGGGTGTCACACGCTGGGATGTGGGTTCTGAAAACCTCAGTCCAGCTCAATGGGAGGCGCATCGTGCCACATTGGAAGCGCATGAAGTTTTTCACGATTTTGAGTTTCAGAGGCTGGGTCGTGATGGGGCGTTGCTGTGGGTAGCCCTCAGTGGCGCGCCCTTTTTCGACGCAGAGGGGCATTTCAAAGGGTACCGCGGTATTGGTCGCGATATCTCAGAGCGCAAGCGAGTTGAGCAGGAGGTGGAGCGGCTCGCTTTCTTTGACCAACTGACAGGCTTGCCAAATAGACGATTGCTGTTGGACCGGCTGCAACAGGCACTGGCCAACAGTGGACGGGGGGCGAGCATCGGCGCTTTGCTGTTCATCGATCTGGATAACTTCAAAGACCTGAACGATACCCAGGGGCATGATGTGGGTGACTTGTTGCTCCAGCAAGTGGCCCTGCGTTTATTGGGCAGCGTCAGAGAGACCGATACAGTGGCCCGTTTCGGTGGCGATGAATTCGTGGTCATGCTGCAAGGGTTGGGGCAGGATATGCCTGCCGCAACCGCGCAGGTCGAGCGCGTGGGGCGGAAAATTCTGACTCAACTCAACCAGTCCTACTTGCTGGGCCAGGTTGAGCAACACAGCACGCCCAGTGTCGGGGTCGCCTTGTTTCAGGGCAATCGTCAAACCATGGATGAATTGCTCAAACAAGCTGATTTGGCCATGTACGAGTCCAAGGCTGCAGGGCGCAATACCTTGCGCTTTTTTGACCCGGCGATGCAGGCCTTGGTGGCAGAGCGAACTGAGTTGGAGTCAGACCTTCGGCTGGGCTTGCAACGCCAGCAACTGGTTTTGTATTACCAGCCGGTTGTGAATGAGCAAGCCAGCGTTGTGGGTGTCGAGGCGCTGGTGCGATGGCAGCATCCGCAACGCGGGATGGTATCGCCCGCAGATTTCATTCCCATGGCGGAGCAAACCGGACTTATTCTCCAGCTCGGGCAGTGGGTGCTGGAGGTAGCCTGCGCGCAGCTTGTGAAATGGTCTGGCCAGGCCGCCACCAGGGAATTAAGCATCGCGGTCAATGTCAGCGCCCGCCAGTTCAAGCACCCAGAATTTGTGCAGCAGGTGAAATCATTGTTGGCGACATCGGGGGCGAACCCTGAGCGCCTGAAGCTGGAACTCACAGAAAGCCTGTTGCTGGGAGACACCCAGGACGCCATTCTGAAAATGACGGAATTGAAAACCATTGGGGTCAGTTTTGCCCTGGACGATTTCGGAACCGGGTATTCCTCCCTGTCGTACCTCAAGCTATTGCCTTTGAGGCAACTGAAGATTGACCAGTCTTTTGTTCGCGATGTCATGACCGACCCCAACGACGCGGCGATTGCCCGCACGGTTTTGGCGTTGGGCCACAGCTTGGGATTGACCGTTGTTGCAGAAGGGGTAGAGACAGAAGCACAGCGGGCTTTTTTGGCCCAACACGGCTGCCGCCTCTTTCAAGGGTATTTGTTCGGGCGGCCAGTGCCCATTGATCAACTGCGTCTGACCGCGTAACGTGCGCTTAGTTCGGCGCGACGTCCGGTGTGGCAGCAACCTCCGCGATTGCCTTGCCTCCGGATGCAAGTGCTTGCACGGCCTGGCTAACGGCGGCTTTTTCGCCGGCGCTGGCGAACTTGCTGTATTTGCCCAGAATGCTGACCAATTGGCCATAAACCCGTGGGTTGCCGGCCATGCACTCCTGCTGCTCCAGGAAGTTGGCGTCGCCTGAGAAATTACCCACCAAGCCACCCGCCTCCGTCACCAGCAATGAGCCAGCGGCCGTGTCCCAGGGCTGCAAACCCGTTTCGAAGAAACCGTCCGTGAAACCAGCGGCCACATAGGCGAGGTCCAATGCGGCAGATCCTGGACGGCGAAGGCCAGCTGTGCGCTGCATCACGTCGCCCATCATTCGCAAATAAGTGTTGAAGTCGTCGCCCTGGCGGAAGGGGAATCCGGTGGAGAGCAGGCAGTCTTGCAGGCGAATGCGTTTGGATACCCGCAGGCGGCGGTCGTTCATGAAGGCGCCGCGCCCTTTGGTGGCCGTAAACAAGTCGTTGCGGGTAGGGTCGTACACCACTGCTTGCTCAATTTTCCCTTTGACTGCCAAAGCAATGCTGACGCAGTAAACGGGCAAGCCGTGAATGAAGTTGGTGGTGCCGTCCAGCGGGTCAATGATCCAGACGAACTCTGAATCTTGTGCGCCGTGCTCCCGGCCCGACTCTTCGGCCCAAATGCCGTGGCCCGGGTAGGCGGTGAGCAGGGTTTCGATGATGGCTTTCTCTGCCGCATGATCGACTTCGGTGACAAAGTCATTCACCAGTTTCTGGGAAATCCGCACTGATTCAACGTCAAGCGCCGCGCGGTTGATGAGAGAGCCAGCGGCGCGGGCAGCCTTGACGGCCACATTGATCATGGGGTGCAGATTGGGAGACGACATAAATTTTGAGAGTTGGTCGCGAAAACGCAGGGGGTTTTCACGACAGACCAAGAACGTTTTAGGACAGTCCGGCGATGCGGACAGCGACAATAGGTGGATTTTAGCCTGTCAGCGCGATTGTGCGTTGGCTGGCGTGTTCGACGAATGCCATGCAAACACGATTTATCTTGATCAACACCAGCCACGCCGGCAACGTGGGCGCTGCTGCCCGCGCCATGAAAACCATGGGGTTTGACGATTTGGTGCTGGTCGCACCGCGTTGGCCCAACGTGCTTAACCGCGAGGAAACCATCCAACGCGCCAGTGGCGCCCTGGATGTGCTGAAGAACGCCCGCATTGTGGCCACGTTGGACGAGGCCCTGGATGGCATGTCGCACCTGTGTGCCACCGCTATGACGCCGCGCGACTTTGGTCCACCCACCGTGACCCCTCGTGAGCACTTTGAGAAGCTATCAAAAGGAGAGCTGCCCACGCTTGTTGGGAAAGGGCCAGGGGCTGAAAAGGATCAGAATTCCGGCGTCGCCTTTTTGTTTGGTTGCGAGCGCTTTGGCATGAGTAATGACGATGTGTACCGTTGCCATGCCTGTCTCAGCATTCCAAGCAACCCCAAGTTTGGCTCCTTGAATCTGGGCGCCGCCTTGCAGGTGATTGCCTATGAATGGCGTCTGGCGTTGGGCGCCTATCCCGTTGAAGAAGCCACCGCGACACCGACATTGGCTGACGCGCAGCAAGTGGCCGGCATGTTGGCGCATTGGGAGAAGTCATTGATGACCATCGGTTTTCTGGATCCCAAGGCGCCTAAAAAACTGATGCCGCGCTTGAACCAGCTGCTGAACCGTGCCGGCATCACGCTTGAAGAGGTCAATATGCTGCGTGGTATTGCGAAATCGGTCGAGCAGTCTGCCACAGCCGCCAAGGCCTTGCCAAAAACAGACGCATCGTCAGAAAGCTAGACTTCACTCATGTTTTCACGACTTCGCTCCGACATCGAATGCATTCTCGAACGCGACCCGGCGGCCCGCAGCCGTTGGGAGGTTCTGACCTGCTATCCCGGCTTGCACGCGGTCATTCTGCATCGTCGCGCTCATTGGTGCTGGTCACACGGTTTCAAATGGGCGGGACGGTTTATCTCCAATTTTTCCCGTTTCTTGACTGGTATTGAGATTCACCCCGGCGCCAAAATTGGTGAACGCGTCTTCTTCGACCATGCCATGGGCGTGGTTGTCGGGGAGACAGCTGAAATTGGTGATGGTTGCACGATCTATCAGGGGGTGACGCTGGGCGGCACCTCGCTCTACAAAGGCGCCAAGCGCCACCCCACTTTGGGTCAAAACGTGGTGGTGGGGGCGGGTGCGCAGGTGCTGGGTGGCTTCGAGGTGGGCGATGGCGCCAAAGTGGGGTCAAACGCCGTGGTCACCAAGCCGGTGCCTGCGGGCGCGACTGCAGTCGGCAATCCAGCGCGCATCATCCAAGCCAATCTCGATGTCAAACGCGAAGAGGCAGCTTCGAAAATGGGGTTCTCCGCCTACGGGGTCACTCAAAACGACGACCCCTTGAGTCAAGCCATGCGCGGGCTCATCGACAGCGCTGGCTCACAAGAGCATCAAATCAGTTTGCTGTGGAAAGCTATTGAAACAATGCAAGCCAATCGCTCTGCGACGGACTGTGTGCCCTGCGACGCGGCGCTGCAAGAGCATTTTGAGGCCGACAAGCTGAATCAACTCGTCGGAAAATAGGTTCAAGAGAATCTAGGCCGTAGGGCGAATGGCTGATTTGGGCCGAAACGCCTTGCACACCGCGTCGTTGGTTTCCAGGTAGGGGCCACCAATCAAATCGATGCAGTAAGGCACGGCGGCAAAAATGCCGGCCATGACGGATTCGCCCGTTTCTTTGTCGCGCAAACCCTCCAGCGTTTCCTGAATGGATTTGGGTTGGCCGGGCAGGTTGATGATCAGCGACTGGTCGCGAATCACAGCCACTTGACGCGACAAGATCGCAGTTGGCACAAATTTCAGGCTGATCTGGCGCATTTGCTCACCAAAACC
>JBBKVN010000162.1:0-3338 GCA_037968455.1 Rhodoferax sp. | reverse complement strand
TGAACCCCACGCTGTCCCTCAAAATGGAGGGCTCGCTGGACAACCTGTCGATGGCCCAAGGCAGTTGCGAGCGCATTGCCAACACGCCGCTGCCCTTCACCTACTCGGTGATCCTGCACCGCAGCGCCTACATGTATTGCGCGCTGCTCCCGTTTGGCCTGGTGGACAGCATTGGGCTGATGACGCCGCTGGTGGTCACCTTTGTGTCGTACACCTTTTTTGCGCTGGAGGCGCTCAGTGATGAGATTGAGGAGCCGTTTGGCACTCTGGGCAACGACTTGGCCCTGAACGCCATGGTGGCTGGCATTGATGCCAGCCTGCGCGAAATGCTGGGCGAGACACCGCCGCCAGCCCCCTTGCCGGACAAGAATTTCATCCTCAATTGAACACGGCACAGCGCCCCAACCGGGCGCTGGCCGAGTCGGCCGCTCAGGTGCCGCAAAAGGTGCGGTAACCGGCTGCCGCCTCAGCAGGCGCGGGCTGCGCGTAGTCGCTGAACTTGGCGCGCTCTTCAAAAGGCTGTTGCAGCACGGCCAGCAGACGCTCAAACGGGGCGAAGTTGCCTTGTCGCACGGCGGCGTCCAGCGCCTCTTCGACGCGGTGGTTGCGGGGAATGTAAGCAGGATTGACGGCGTTCATGGCTTGCGCACGCGCCGTCGGGGTTAGCTTGGACGGGGCCACGCGCTCTTGCCAGCGCGGCAACCAGGCGTCCAACGCCTGCGGGTCGGCATACAGCGCCCGCAAGCTCTCCGGTTGGCCTTGCGCGGCGTTGGCCAGCGCACGAAACGCCAGGGTGAAGTCCACGCCTTGCCCTTGCATCGTCGCCAAAAAGTCTTGCGCCAGCGCCAAGTCACCGGCCTCTTCACCTTCTAGCCCCAATTTGGCGCGCATCTCGGCCAACCAAAAGTGTTCGTAACGGGCGGGAAAGCCGTCAATGACCGGCATCACCAAATCCACGGCGCTTTGTGGGTCGTCATGCAACAGCGGCAGCAGGGTTTCGGCCAGCCGCGCCAAGTTCCAGCGGGCGATCAAGGGCTGCTGGGCGTAGGCGTAGCGGCCATTGGCGTCGATGGAGCTGAACACCGTGCTCGGGTCGTAGTGGTCCATGAAGGCGCAGGGGCCGTAGTCAATGGTCTCGCCCGACACGGTCATGTTGTCGGTGTTCATCACCCCGTGGATAAAGCCCACGCCCATCCAGCGGGCAATCAGGGCGGCTTGGCGCTCGCTCACGGCTTGCAGCAAACCCAAGTAGGGGTTGGGCTGGTCTTTGAGCGCCGGGTCATGGCGGTCAATCACATGGTCGGCCAGACGGCGCAAGAGCGCCTCTTCCTGGCGGGATGCGAAAAACTGAAAGGTGCCCACCCGAATATGGCTGGCCGCCACGCGGGTCAGCACCGCGCCGGGCAAGGCGCCCGTGTCGCGGCGCACCGACTCGCCCGTGGTGGCCACCGCCAGCGCACGCGTGGTGGGAATGCCCAGCGCATGCATGGCCTCGCCAATCAGGTACTCGCGCAGCACCGGGCCCAGCGCGGCTTTGCCGTCGCCACCGCGAGAGAACGGGGTGCGCCCCGAGCCCTTGAAGGCAATGTCGCGCCGCCGCCCTTGGCGGTCCAGTACCTCACCCAGCAGCAAGGCCCGGCCATCCCCCAACTGGGGTGAAAAGCCCCCAAACTGATGGCCTGCGTAGGCCTGCGCCAAAGGCGTGGCGCCCTCAGGCGCCTGGTTGCCGGAGAAGATGGCGGCGCCCAAGTCGCCGTCCCAGGCGTCCGCGTCCAACCCCAACTCGGCGGCCAGTTCGCGGTTCAGCTTCACCAGCACGGGTTGGGGCACCTGCGCCGCCTGCCAAGGGGCGTAGCCGCCCTCTAGGTCGCGGGCGTAGCTGTTGTCGAATACAAATCCGGCACCGGCGTGGAGGGAGGCTGTGGTCATCGGCGAGTTACTTTCTGGGGGGCGTGAAGGGTTGGTGGAACGAAAAAGGCTCAGGCCTTTTTGGGCAGCACCCAGTCGGCGCGCGGGAAGTGACAGGTGTAGCCCTCTGGAATGCGCTCCAGGTAGTCTTGGTGCTCGCGCTCAGCAGGCCAAAAGTCACCGGCGGGCACCACCTGGGTTACCGCCTTGCCGGGCCACAGGCCGGAGGCGTTGACGTCTTCAATGGTGGCCAAGGCCATGTCGCGCTGGGCGTCACTGGTGTAGAAAATCACCGAGCGGTACTGGCTGCCCACGTCGTTGCCTTGGCGGTTGTCGGTGCAAGGGTTGTGAATCTGAAAAAACGCAGCCAACAGATCGCGGTAGCTCAATTGCTCGGGGTCAAACACCACCTCCAACGACTCCGCGTGGCCACTCTGGCCTTGCTTGACAGTGGCGTAAGTGGCGTTGGGCGTGTCGCCGCCGGTGTAACCCACGCGAGTCGACACCACGCCGGGCATCTTGCGAATCAGCCCCTGCATGCCCCAAAAACACCCGCCGGCCAGAATACTGGTTTCAGTCTTGCTCATCTCAATCTCCAATGTATGTTGTGTCGCCAGTGGCTTGCTGGCCACCCGCGTTCACCCCGTTTGGGGTCGGCCGTGAGGATACGCGCCATGGGGCGGCGGCGCCCGCCGTGGGCGCGATAGCCCCCCTGCGGTCATGAGATTGCCACACCGCGCCCCACAAGCAGCGCGCAATGGGCTAGCGCGCTGGCCACTCCGGCCGCATCGCCGCCGCAATACGCTCTGTTTTTAATAGCTACTTACACAGTCTGCACTTGCGCTAGAGGCCTAAAATGCTTATAAAACTCGTCACAAAGGCCGGTAAGCCATTTGCTGCGCCACAAAGCCGTCAAAGGCCTGAAGCAGCGGCTCAAACGGCGCCTCGCCCCCCTCCAGCTGCGCCAGCGCCGCGCACGTGGCCTCCAACGTGGAGAGCTGGTCGGGCAGGTGCGCTTTGCGAATGCGGTAGTTAGACGGCGGACGGTCACGCAAGGCCAGCCGGGGCAAGGTTTGCAGCACCGGGTTGAGGTGCAGCATCTTGCGGCTTTTGCGCCAAGTGCCGTCCAGCACCACCAGCCGAAGGGGGCGCGGGTCCGTGGGCGAGTCATCGCCTGCCAGCGGCCAAATCGGCGCCGGATTCAAAGGCGTGGCCGGGTACAGCAGCACCGTCTGGCGCGGCGGGGCCTCAGCCGCTTCACCGGGCCATGGCGCGTTCAACCAGGCATTCAATTCAGCCTCAGCAAAGGCTTCGCCAGTCACCAAACGACTGTGCGCCAAGCTCATGCACAAGAGCCGCGCACTGCCCTTGGCATTGGCGACCTCCAGCGGGTGTTGCAGCACCAGCACTTGCACCTGATGCGCGATGGG
>JBBKVN010000161.1:0-3312 GCA_037968455.1 Rhodoferax sp. | reverse complement strand
CAAGTCGCCCAGGCCAGTGGTTTTATGAACGAGAAAAGCTTTATTCGCGCCTTCAAGACGTGGACCGGCCAGTCACCCGCCGACTTCCGCCGTCAATCAACAGCCTTGTCGGCCGAAGCACTTGCGCGAACTGTGAAGTAGTCCCCGGATTTTGTGGATAACTTTGTGGACGCACCCCAGAACAAGAGCGCCATCGTCAAGCCTGGCGCGGGCTGCCGCGGGGTGCCCAACAAATAGGCAAGCTCCAAATTGACATCCTAAATGACCAAAATTGGAAGAACTTGGTCGAATTGGGGTGTCGTCGTTCGAAGTCAAAAACAACTCCACAAAAATTGTGAATAACTTTGTGCAGTACACACCGAACAAGTCCTGAAATCGTTTCTGGCATTGGCCTGCAACGCGATGCCTACTATTTAAGCACCGGGTATAACCAAACAAAATCTCATCAAAACCACTCATTTACCTAGCAGAAAAACAGGCCCATCCGGCAAATCTTCTGGCGAATGAAAAAAAACTCCAGAGTTTTTTCCTTCGATCTGGCGTATTCGTCTGAGTAGGGCTTTGACCGACAAAGTGATGCACAGAATCTGTGGATAACTTTGTGGAGCAAGCCCGGTACAAGCCTCTCATCGTCAAGCAGGACGCGGGCTGGCGACCGATGCTCACTCAACAGGCATGGCAACCACGAGGACCCTCGACCGCTATAGACACATGGCTGCCATTGGATTTGCTGATTTGCCTGCCAGATTGCCGACATTGGGTGATACGGTTTCCCACTTGATCAGATGGGCGCAATGTCTAGACATACGTTCTCGACGGGCAAGCGGTAGATGCAAGGCGTGGAACGAGGTCCAACCGTGCGGTCGCCTGCCAGCGCAACGCCAACTGCAGCGCGAGTTGCCGGACCCTAGACTGAAGCGGCCAGCGCCTCGGCCAACGGGGTCGCCCCATCGCGGAAATCGATGGTGCGACCTACGGTCGCGGGTAGGTCCAGCACCGCAGCCACGACGAGCGCCACGTTGTCGCGTGCAGTGTCGTTGCCCTCCGACATGTCGATCGGGCTGAGTTCTATCGTCCCGGTGGCGGGGCTATCGGTGAGTGATCCGGGACCCAGTATTGTCCAGGCCAGGCCGGTGCCGCGCAGGTAGGCATCCGCTGCGGCCTTGGCCTCAGCATAGGCATAGAACCCGTCGCCTTCAGGCACCCCGTGGTCAGGGCCGGCGCCCATGTATGAAACCATGACGAAGCGGCTCGCTCCGGCCATGACCGCGGCGTCCATCGATCGGATTGCCGCATCCCGGTCCACCGCGTAGGTGGGTTCCGGCGCGCCGCCGCCGGCTCCGGCCGACCACACCACGGCGTCATGGCCCCGGAGCGCCTCGGCCATTTCCAGCGTCGTGGCGGCCGCGAGATCCAACAGTAGGGGTTGGGCACCTGTGCCGGCGACCTCCGCTTGCTGCTCTGGCTTGCGAATCACGGAGGTGACCTGGTGACCTGTCGCCATGAGGATCCGAGCGAGTCCCATCGCCACCTTGCCGTGGCCGCCGAAAATTGCAATTTTGGTCATTGGAAAATTTTAGACCGAAATCTCGTGCGAATCAATCAGATTGCACCGACGGGTTATTGGGATCGATACGCTGGCGGGGCCTGCGGAATTAGAAGGTTCATGTGATCACGGGGGATCTCCCTGCGGCACTCGCCGCAGATCAATTTCTAGTTCTGCCGGTAGATCCAAGCCGGAATGAACTGCGAACGCCCGCACTTGGCCGGTCGCTGCGCGCGAACAACGAGTCTTGATCTGTAATCGAACAATCGCAAACCGGCTTCCGCATGGCGGCCTTTGGCGAAAGACAGCAAACGCTGCTCACCCGAATTACGTTTCACTCCATTGCTAACGTTGACTTTTGAAAGTCGGCTTCCAAGCAAATTGGCTGGATCTTTTAGGCTGATTGATGGATGTGCTCTTGCGAGTGGTCCGAACGGCCTGCTTGGTCAGCACCGGAGGTGTGTTCGTGTTCGCTCATCGGTTATCTCATCAAGACAAATCTGTGGCTTCAAGCGCATATTTCATGTCTGCGGCTCGTCTGCTGCTGGTCAACATCAGCAGGCCCGGTCACGTTCGCTTTTGCATGATGGCCCAGACTACGACGCTGACAATCACCGCCAGTAAGAGCGGCCCCCATTAGCCTCCGTATCCGATCTTTCAGCCGCTACACCCCAACCCATCCTGTTGCCGTATCCAATGATCTGCTAGCCACCGGATCAGCGGCTGCTCCAGTAGCGGCTCAGTTTCTCTCGCTGATCCTTCGTCAGCACGGTGTCGATCTTCTTGCGCGCGTCGAGTTGCAACTCGAACATCGACTTCTGTGTCTCAGCCATCGTCTGGAACGACTTGCGCGCTGCGGCTTCGTCTACAGGGCCGGGTCCGAACATGCCTTGCATTTGGTAGCCCTGTCCGTGCATCGTGCCCATGAGCGGCCACATCGCCTTGTAGGACTGCACACCGATGCTGGAGATGCTTTTCTGCTGCTCCGCGGTGAGATCCAGGCCGGCGTAAGCCTCGTTGGCGTAGCCGAACATCATGCCGGGGCCGATCCCCTGCCCCATGCCGTAGCCGCCGACCATCATCCCCTGTGCCATGCGATAGCCACTGCCGTACCCTTCCATCGCCGCGGGCCCCACCATGTCTTGAGGCTGTGCAACTGCCACACCGACCAACGCCACGGTGGCCGTAACGCCTGCGAGAACATTTTTCATCTTCATCTTTAACTCCTTGGTTGAATATCGATACTCTTCGGATGGCTGCGCCCAAGCAAACTGGCAGGACGTGCACCCCAGGATGCAGACTAGGCCACGACACTGCTGCAGTCTGTGCGGCAGCTCACATCCACCGTGCCAACTACGCTTTAGTAGCTCACGTCACGGAACGTGTCAATGACTTTGCTACACCTGGCTTCATAAATTTACTGTGCAGGGTTGTTGGCTTTGGGTGTTGGCGATCTCCTTTGTCGGCGGGTTGATCCAGACTGCGGTCGGCAGCGCGGGTGGTTGAGGGCGGCGGCCCTTGAATCGGTTGGGCGATGCCAAGAATGCCTTGCCCAACGTGCTGGTCCGGGCGTGGCGCAAGGCCTGTGCATGGCCGTAGTGCACGCTGTGCGGCGTCATGTAGCCGATGCCCGAGTGGCGATGGCGCGTGTTGTACCAGGCGAAGAAGTTTTGACAGTACGCGCGGGCGTCCTCGAGGCAACCGAAACGTGCCGGGAAGTCGTGCTGGTATTTCATCGTTTTGAAGTGGGACTCGGAGTACGGGTT
>JBBKVN010000160.1:0-7740 GCA_037968455.1 Rhodoferax sp. | reverse complement strand
CGCGGCGCGTTCGCTGTTGTTCAGCGTGAGGGAAAAATCCTTGCTCGCGCCGTCGGGGAGTTCCGCGGTGAGCGCGACATCTTTGTCGGCCGGCGCGGACGCGATCAGATGGGCCACCTCAAACCAGTTGCTGACGGGCTTGCCGTCGACGGATTTGATGATCGCGCCGGGGGGCACGCCCGCGCTCGATGCGGGACTTTTCTCGGTGGTATTGGCGACAACGACGCTCGATTCGCCGGGTCGCAGCGCCACACCCAGCCCCCGGCGCCCGCCGCCGTGGTGCCGTCCACGCTCACCCTGCCGACCGCGGCTGTGGCGCCTCAAAGCACGGGAGAGCGTCAATCCTGGCTCAGCAAGCTCAAGGCCGGGCTGCGCAAAACCGGCGCCAGCATTGCCAGCGTGTTCACCGGCACCAAGATTGACGATGCGCTGTATGAAGACTTGGAATCGGCCTTGCTGATGGCAGACACAGGGGTCAAAGCGACCGAGCACCTGCTGGAAGACCTGAAACGCCGGGTCAAAGAAGCCAAAGCAACCGATCCGGCTGCCGTTAAGGGCTTGTTGATTGAATCCATCACCCAGTTGCTCTCACCGCTGGAAAAGCAACTGGTGGTGGGCGAATTCAAACCCACGGTCATCATGGTGACCGGCGTCAACGGCGCGGGCAAAACAACCTCCATTGGCAAACTCACCCGCCATCTGTCCAACCAGGGCGCCTCGGTGCTCTTGGCGGCGGCCGACACCTTTCGGGCCGCGGCGCGGGAGCAGCTCAGCGTCTGGGCCGAGCGCACCACGGTGGAAATCATCAGCCAACAAGGCGGTGACCCGGCCGCCGTCAGCTTCGACGCCGTCGCGGCGGGCAAGGCCCGTGGCCGCGATGTGGTGCTGGTGGACACGGCCGGACGCCTGCCCACACAGCTCCACCTGATGGAAGAGCTGCGCAAGATCAAGCGCGTGGTGCAAAAAGCCGATGCCTCGGCGCCTCACGAAGTGCTGCTTGTCATTGACGGCAACACCGGGCAAAACGCGCTTTCCCAGGTCAAAGCCTTTGACGACGCCTTGCAACTCACCGGCCTGATCGTGACCAAGCTCGACGGCACGGCCAAAGGCGGCGTGCTGGCCGCCATTGCCCGCGAACGGCCCATTCCCGTCTATTTCGTCGGCGTGGGTGAAAAGCTCGAAGACCTCGAGACTTTTAACGCCCGGGAATTCGCGCAAGCCCTGCTGTCTTAAGCAGCGCACCGCGCGGCCACTGTAAGAAATGGACCCATGGGGCGACTCATGGCTTGCTCACACTACTTCCGTATTGACCATGACCCCAATTTCTCTCACGCCTCGCGCCTCTTTTGGCTCGCAGTCACTCAGCCGTCGCAGTACGCTGGCCCTGCTGGCGGCCTCGCTGACCTCCCCTTTGTGGGCCCAGACTGCTCCGGCGTGGAGCGAGGTTGAGAAAAAAGCCCGTGGCCAAACGGTGTATTTCAACGCCTGGGCCGGCAGCCAGAACATCAACGCCTACCTGCAATGGGCAGCCTCGGAAGTCCAGAAGCGTTATGGCGTGAAGGTGGAACATGTCAAGATCACTGACACGGCCGAAGTGGTCAAGCGGGTGCGCAGTGAAAAAGCCGCTGGCAAGTTGACCCACGGCACAGTGGACATGGTCTGGATCAATGGCGAAAACTTTGCCACCATGAAACGTGAATCCCTCCTGTTTGGCCCCTTTGCCGAGAGTTTGCCCAACTTTGCCTTTGTTGACGTCAAAGGCAAGCCCACCACCCGGCTCGACTTTTCTGAACCGGTTGAAGGGCTGGAAGCCCCGTGGGGCATGGCACAGCTGACCTTCTTTTCCGACAGCAAACGCGTCCCCGCCCCCCCACACAGCATGAATGAGCTGCTGAGTTTTGCCAGAGCCAACCCGGGCCGCGTCAGCTACCCGCGCTTGCCAGACTTTCATGGCACCACCTTCATCAAGCAGGCCTTGCTGGACACCAACCCGGACCGCAGCGCCATCTACAAACCCGTGACCCCCGAAGCGCTGGCCACAGCCGGCGCCCCGCTGTGGGCGTTTCTGGACACCCTGCACCCTCACCTGTGGCGCTCGGGCAAGCAGTTCCCGCAAAACGCATCCGCCGTGCGCCAGATGATGGCCGACGGCGAGCTCATGCTCGCCCTCACCTTCAACCCCAATGAGGCGGCAAACGAAATAGCCGCCAGCCGCCTACCCACCAGCGTAAGCAGCTATCAATTTAATAGTGGAACCATCGGCAACACCCACTTTTTGGCGATCCCCTTCAACGCCCCGGCCAAAGAAGGTGCGCAGGTCTTGATCAACTTCCTGCTCAGCCCCGAAGCGCAAGCGCGCAAGGCCGACATTACCCAGTGGGGTGACCCCACGGTGCTGGCGCTGGACAAGCTGACCGCAACAGATCGGGCCCGCTTCACCGGCAAACTCGTACCTGGCCAAGTCACCCAAGTGGCGCCGGTCTTGCCTGAACCGCACGGCAGTTGGGTCGGCGCGCTGGAGCAGGAATGGCTCAAGCGTTACGGTAGGTAAAAGCACTAGACAGTCAGAGCCGCCGCGTGCTTACACTCCCCGTATGTCTCAACTTGTCGACTCACTTGCCAATTTAACGTCGCTGCGAGATCGAGACGCGCTGGATATTGCCCTCGTCAGTGCCATCAGTGACTTGCTTCAACCCCAATCGACGGCTATCTACCGCGTGGTCGGCGATGCGGGTAGAGAACGCTGGTTGGCCAGCGCCAAAATGTCGGGCGAGCAGGCGACTCCCACTTTTGACGCCACCTGGACTGACTTGGAGGCGCTCCCTCTACTGACCGATTTTCCGCTGCGCCAACAGGTCTGCGAATCTGGAAAGATGGCCCGTGCGGCCACCCAACCAGACACCACCACTTTTTCGGTTATGGGAGCTCCCGGCTCCGCTGGCGTCTTGGAATTGGAGACCCTGGAACCTTTGTCTGACGAGACGATTCGGGTCATTCAAGGTGTTCTTCGCCTGTATGCCAACTTCCATAACCTGCTGGACTATGGTGAGCGCGATGCGCTGACCGAACTGCTGAATCGCAAAACCTTTGATGGTGCTTTCCTGAAGGCCACGGTGGAACAGAAGCAAGTCATGCCCGATGAAGTGGGTCAGCGCCGGGACATCGGGCCCGCTGGCAGCTATTGGCTGGCGATGATCGACATTGACCATTTCAAACGCGTCAACGACACATTTGGCCACCTCATCGGCGACGAGGTGTTGCTGCTGTTGGCGCGACTCATGCGGTCCACTTTCCGCTTCAACGATCAGCTCTACCGCTTTGGAGGTGAAGAGTTTGTGGTGTTGATGCGTTGCAACGGTGAAGCACAGGCGGCGGGCGCGCTCGAACGACTCAGAACGAACACCGAAAACTACCTGTTTCCCCAGGTGGGGCACATCACCATCAGCGTCGGCTTTTCTGAAGTCCGGGCCGGCGACACCCCCAGCGGTGCGTTTGAACGCGCGGACAAGGCGGTCTACTACGCCAAGGAACATGGACGCAACCAGGTGTGCAGTTATGGCGAACTGGTGACTCTGGGCGAACTGACGGAACAAGCCGCCAACGAAGGTGAGATTGAGTTGTTTTAGAGGCCAGTGGGTTACACCTACAACCGGCTTTTGACAGGCCATCACCCCCTGCTTTGAGCATCGGACTGCCCACGGCGCCGTCGTCAACTGGGTACACTTGCGCGCCATGAATACCTTGCTCCCCCGAATTGAAATTGAAAGTGCCCCACAACCCACTGCTGCGGTCATCTGGCTGCACGGCTTGGGCGCGGACGGCAATGACTTCGCCAACCTCGTTCCTGAACTGGATTTAAGCGCCTGCCCGCCGATCCGTTTCGTGTTTCCTCACGCCCCGACGCTGCCCGTCACCATCAATGGCGGCTATGTCATGCCAGCCTGGTACGACATCCGTGGTGCGGACCTCGTCAGCCGCCAGGACGCCGAAGGCATTCAGAAATCGGCGCTGGCCATTTCGGCCTTGATCGAGAACGAAATCTCTCGCGGCATCGCAGCAGAAAACATTGTGCTGGCCGGTTTTTCTCAAGGCTGCGCCATGGCGCTGCACACCGGCTTGCGTTTTCCGAAGCGCTTGGCAGGCGTCATGGCCTTGTCGGGCTACCTGCCCTTGGCAGAGACGTTTGCAGCAGAGCGCCATGCTGCCAACACCGCCACGCCCATTTTCATGGCCCATGGCAGCCAGGACCCGGTGGTGGTGCCCGCCCGTGGCGAGGCCTCCCGCGACCTGCTGAGCAGCCTGGGCTACGCCGTGCATTGGCACACTTACCCCATGCCGCACAGCGTTCATCCGCGGGAAGTGGCCGATATTTCGACCTTTTTGACAACCGTACTGGCCCAGCGCCCGGCCCCTCACTGATTGGCGCCTTCGAGAGACATGACACATCAAGGCAATGACACGGTGCTGGGCATCGACTTTGGCACCTCCAACTCGGCCGCCGCACTGATTGGTGCCAACGGTCAACTGAACGTGATTCCCCTGGAGGGCCACACCAGCGCCATGCCCACGGCGCTGTACTTTTCACAAGAAGACGGACGCATTGAGTACGGCTCTGTGGCGCTTGCCACCTACCTGAAGGCGGCTCAGGAACAGGTGATTGGCGGGCGTTTGATGCGCTCCATCAAGAGCCTGCTGGGCAGTAAATTGATGGATGAGCAGACGCTGGTCAACGGCGAGTTGCTGAGCTTCTTTGACATCGTGGTGCTGTTTTTCAAGGAACTGAAAGCCCGCTCGGAAGCCCATGTCGGTCACCCGGTGCACCGAGCCATGCTGGGTCGCCCGGTGCATTTTGTCGATGACAACCCCCAGCGTGATGCGCTGGCGCAATTGACACTCGCCAAGGCAGCCCACGCAGCCGGCTTTGAGTCAGTGGCGTTTCAGCTAGAACCCATTGCAGCCGCTTTCGATTTTGAGCGCCGGGTTGACCGCGACACAACCGTGCTGGTGGTGGACATTGGCGGTGGCACCTCGGACTTCACCGTCATTCAGTTGGGCCCCGATCGGCAACAGCAGAGCGACCGCAGCGCGGACATCCTGGCCACCACAGGCGTGCACCTGGGCGGGACCGACTTTGACCGACTGCTGAATCTGGGTTGCGTGATGCCGTTTTTGGGCCTCGCCCACACCGGGCCGAATGGGCGCGAGGTGCCCAATAGCGTCTTCTTTGACCTGTCGACTTGGCACCTGATTCACCACGCCTACTCGCGCAAAAGCATGCACCATGCCACCGAGTTGTGGCGCTCTTACACCGACCGCCGCCTGCACCAGCGCCTCATGCATGTGCTGCAAGAGCGGCAAGGGCACCAAATTTTGACGCACGTCGAAAACGCGAAAATTGATTGCTCCATGTCAAACGCTTCGGCCAGCATCGACCTGGACTGCATCGAAGCGGCGTTGACAGCCGACCTGTCGCCGCCGGCCCTGCAGTCATTGCTGGCCCAACCTCTGGCGGCCATCGTGCGCTGTGCCCAAGACTGTGTCGCGCAGGCGGGCGTTTCCACGGTGGACGTGGTCTACCTCACCGGCGGCTCGTCCGCATTGGCGCCACTGGTCGAGGGACTGCAACTGGCCTTTCCCGGCGCGAGGATGGTCAAGGGTGACCGATTTGGCGGCGTCGCCGCCGGCCTGGCTTGGGCTGGCCACGTCGCTGGCGCCCACTGAACATGACCACCACCCCGGTCCGGCGCACTGACCGACGGGTGGCGCTGGTGCTCATGGTGGCACTGGCTATTCCCCTGCTGTGGACGGCCTGGGCGGCACTTCGCGGGGCTTTTGATTGGGCGGCCTGGCGTGATTTGTGGGCCGACACCCAGACTTGGCCCGCCGTTTACCTGACGCTGGTCACCGGCTTGCTGGCAAGTGGCCTGGCCATGGCGTTGGCGGCCTGGCTGTTGTCCCACCATTTTCCGGGTCGCCACTGGGCCCGACTGGTGCGGGCCTTGGGGCCGCTGCTGGCGGTTCCCCATGCGGCTTTCGCCATTGGCCTGGCTTTTCTGATTGCCCCCAGCGGCTGGTTGTTGCGGGCCTTATCGCCCTGGGCCACCGGGCTGGATGCGCCGCCCCCGTGGCCCACCACCCAAGACCCTTGGGGCCTGGGCCTGGTGTTGGTGCTGGTGGCCAAAGAGGTGCCTTTTCTGCTGTGGGCTGCAGCCACGCAGTTGCAGCGTGCCGACGTGGCCCACACCTGGATGCGCGAACTGCAGGCTGCCCGCAGCATGGGTTACTCACCTCGCACCGCCTGGTGGCGCGTGCTCTGGCCCCAGCTGTGGCCACGCCTGCGCTGGCCCATGCTGGCGGTGCTGGCCTATAACCTGACGGTGGTGGACATGGCCTTGGTGATTGGCCCCACCTCCCCCCCCACATTGGCCGTGCTGGCGTGGCAATGGTTGCTCGATGCTGACGTGACCCGCAACGCTCAGGGCACAGCCGCTGCCTGGCTGCTGGCTGCCTTGGTGGTCGGCGTGGCCCTGCTGCTGTGGCCCCTGCCCCGGCTGGCCCGCTGGCGCAGCCGTTGGACCACTGGCGCCCGCGGCGCCTTGCCGATCATTCCTGGGGGCGTGGGACGCTTTGCGTGGAGTGGTGTGCTGGGCCTCTACCTCGCTGTCATGCTCACACTGGCCGTGGGCAGCGTGTCGGGTTTCTGGCCCTTTCCGGCCCTTTTGCCCGAAACATGGACTTGGCGGGCCTGGACCTCGGTGTGGAACAGCCTGGACACCGTGGGCACTACTTTGACCCTGGCGATGGCCAGTGCGGTGACCGCGCTGGTCTGGTCGGTGGCCTGGCTGGAGTGCGCCCCGCCACGCTGGATTGAACCGATGCGCCGTGTGATTTACCTGCCGCTTATTTTGCCGCCGGTACTGTGGGTCGTTGGGGTGCATGGCCTCACGCTGACCTGGGGAGTGGATGCCACTTGGACCGGCGTGTGGCTGGCGCACACCTTGGCCGCCTTGCCCTATGTGCTGATTGCCCTGAGCCCGGCCTACACGGGTTTTGATCCGCGTTTTCGCCAAGTGTGTGCCACCCTGGGCCAGGGGCGCTGGACGTTTTTGTGGCGCGTCAAATGGCCGCTCTTGCGCGCCGCGCTCACGGCGGCCTTTGCCATTGGTTTTTCGGTCAGCGTCGCGCAGTACCTGCCGACCTTGTTTGTGGGTGCCGGACGCTTGGGTACGGTGACCACCGAGGCGGTTACGCTGGCGGCGGGCGCTCAGCGCTCCTTGACCGCCGCTTACGCCTGGTTGCAGTGGTTACTACCAGTCCTGGTGTTTGGTCTGGCCGCTTGGCTGGGACAGGCCCGTCGCTTCCAACAGCCGCCAACGCCACTTAAATCGACCCAAAAGGGATGAATGAATTGCGCCAAGTTCAGCGGGTCCCACCTCGCGGGCATGACATAGCGCAACCCCCCTCTTTTTGAGGGCTTTACCCTATGGCGGGAGGCACCGGCTTGCACGACAATGCGGGCCTAACGTCCTCCGATTTACGATGCCTGAAAACCGCTCCCTCGCGACCGATCCCGCCACACCCATGGCAACAGGTACGCCGGACCAACTGCGGCTGGCATTGCGGGAACAAGAGGTCATTCTGGAAACCGCCGGAGTCGGTATTGTGTTCATCAAAGACCGCACGGTCCTTCGATGCAACCAGCGCTTTGCGCAAATTTATGGCGGTGCGGATGCCGGCGAT
>JBBKVN010000159.1:0-13297 GCA_037968455.1 Rhodoferax sp. | reverse complement strand
TCCAAGTCTCAAACGTATCCCATCAGGTTGGGCAGCCACAACACGATCTGGGGAAAGGTCGTCATCAGCACCAAGGCCACAAGCAACACACCGATGAACAACCACGCTTCGCGGATCATTCCCTTGAGTGAGACCCCCGCCAACGCGTTGATCACGAACAACAGCATGCCAAAGGGTGGCGTGACCAGTCCGATCATCATATTGACCGCCAACACCACGCCCAGGTGCACGAGGTCAATGCCTAGCAACTTGGCCGTCGGTAGCAAGATGGGAACCAGCACCAGCAACATGATGGACGTGTCAAGAAAGCATCCGAGCACCAGGAACAGCACATTCACCATCAACAGAAAACCCAGTGGCGACAGGTCCATGCCGGTCAACCACGCGGCCACCAAGCCGGGTACGTTTTCTGCTGTGAAGGCATAGTTGATGACAAAGGCCGAGGCAATGATCAGCGTCACCGAGGCGCTGGCCTTGGATGACTCGACCAATATTTCGTACAACCGTCTCCAGCTTAGTGCCTTGTAAATGATGCTGGCCAAAAACAAGGCATACAGGGCCGCAACCGACGCCGCTTCGGTTGGCGTGAATATGCCGGTGTAAATGCCGCCCAGCAGAACGACTGGCAAGGTCAGCGGAAGAATGCCGCGCAACAGAATGCGGGGATAGGCCCGCAGCGCAATCTTCTCGCCACGGGGCAGATTTCGTTTGGCGGCGACGAAATGCACCGCCAGCATCAGGGCTACGGCCATCAGCAGTCCGGGGACGACACCGCCCAGAAAAAGGGCACCCACCGATGCGCCAGACACCATGGCGTAGATCACCAGCGGAATGGACGGCGGAATGATGGGGCCGATCGTTGATGATGCCGCCGTCAACGCGCCGGCAAATTCTGCGCTGTAGCCGTTTTTCTGCATCATGCGGATGCTCACGATGCCCGGGCCGGCCGCGTCTGCAATGGCACTGCCACTCATACCGGAGAAAATCACGCTGACGATGATGTTGACATGCGCCAGTCCGCCGCGCAGGCGGCCGACGATCGCCAGGGCAAAGTCAAACAATCGCTCGCTGACTGTGCCGGAATTCATCACGGATGCGGCAAAGATGAAAAGCGGAACAGCCAGCAAAATGTAGCTGTTGTAAAGCCCATTGAGAACTTGCTCGGCCACCAAGCCCAGGTCTTGGCGTTTGAACGCCAGGTAGGACACGCCGCTGATCAGCATGCCAAAACCGATGGGCAGGCGAAGCACCAGCGTGACCACCAGCATGCCCAGTAAAACCATCAACGCCTGACTCATAACTGCTCCTTCCAATTGCGCCCGAGCAAACGAACAAACTTGATGACATATTGGATGCCGATGACCGCTACAAAAAGAAGGAACGGCGCAAAGACATAGGAAAAGTGAATATCCAGAACGGGTGTTTTTTCCCGGTGCATGAAGCGGATGTAGTCGAATGCTTCGGGCAGCATAAACAGCATGAGGCCAGCGGTCAGGGCCGCACCAATCAGGCCGAACACCCGCTGCCCGGCAGGCGGCAGCGCGGCATAGACCAAGTCCAGCATGACATGCTCTTTTTCTTTCAGCAGTGTGGCGGCGCTCCAGAACACCATCAAGATGTAGAGCACCACGATCAACTCGTCCGACCAGGCCAGCGGCCGGTTGAAGATAAAGCGCATGCCAACCTGCACCACAAATACCAAAAAGAGCAGGGCGAAAACGGCCGCCGCCACACCTTCGGCGATACGCCGTGAACGCTCCCGCATGGTGACTCCTTTATTTGGTCTGATTCACGCGTTCAAGCAGTCCTTTGGGCCAGACCTTGGCGTAGTCCGAGTTCATGTAAGTTGCCTGAACCGACTTGCGAAACGCATCCACATCGGGGGTCGTGACTTGCAAGCCTTGTTGCCTGAAGAACTCCACCAGTTGCGACTCTTCTTTGATGCGGTTTTCGTTGTTGTAGTTCGACGCCGCCTGCGCCGCCGCCGTCATCTTCTGCTTTTGTGTCGCATTCATTGAATTCCAGGCTTTGTTGGAAATGGCGATGAAGATGCCATCCACTAAGTGGCTGGTCATGACGATTTGTTTGGTCACTTCGTAAAACTTGGCAGCGCGCACCGTCGGCAGTGGGTTGTCCTGGCCGTCAATGGTCCCGGTCTTTAGGCCCAGGTAGACCTCGCCGAAAGCCAGTGGCGTGGGTGTCGCACCCAGCGCCTCGCCCAGAAACAGCCATTCTTTGGAGCCAGGCATACGGAGCTTCACGCCCTTCAGGTCGGCGGGGGTTTTGACGGACCGGACGTCCCTGAGATTGACCTGGCGGGTGCCAAGGTAGACCGTGGACAGGGGCGTGACATCCATTTTCTCAGTCACTAACTTGAACATTTCAGCGCCAATGGGGCCGTTAAACACCTTTTGCTGGTGCTCCGGATCGCGAATGACATAGCCGGCTGTGAAGATCGAGAACTCGGGCACCAGTTTGGCGATGTCGAACGCAGATATCGATGACAATTCCAGGTTGCCGCGCGCCATAGCGGCCGGCTCAGTGCCCTGCTTGAAGAGCGACGCATTCAGGTTGATCTGAACATCAAATTCCCCGGGCGAACTTTTTTCCAATTCGTCTTTGAAGACTGTCCACATCTTGGCATGCCAGTCGTCTGGAACGGCGGGCGTTGAGACGCGCAGCACCATTTTGTTCTGGGCGTGGGCTGCGGGCAGGATGGCTCCCATCAGCACAATGGAAGAGGCTGCGGCCAGCAATGTGCGGCGAAGTTGGGAATGTTTCATGTTGTCTCCTTTTTGTTTATCGGTTGGCTAACTCATCAAAAAACGTGACCGAAGCCAGATCGCACTCAGTCGCGATCCGGATCGATGCCAAATGCCCGGATCGTGCGCTCCAGAGACTTGAATTCCTCGGCACTCAGGGCCACCAGCGGCGCTCGTACGCGCAGCCAGGCGGAATCGCCGCTCAGTATTGCCATGATGCCCTTGAGTGCCGGCATTAGTGAATACGCATCCAGCAGGTCGATCAGCTGGATAACCCGCTCGCGTTCCGACGCCGTGGCGGGCGCGTCAGGCTGAGTCACCAGGCGGCTGACCACGCGGGGCATGAAGTTGGCCAAGCCGCTGATGGCGCCCGTGCTCCCGCGCCGGCCCATTTCTGGCAGGTCGGGCTCAAAGCCGACGTACACCGTCAGGTCTTTCATGAAAGCCTCGGCCAGCCCGACCGAGTGCGCGGTGGTACAAGCGCTGTCCTTGATGCCCAGGATGGTGTCGGGGTATTGCTGCTTGAGCGCCTGAATGACGTGGTGCGACAGGCCAACGCCCGTGACCTGTGGGATGTGATACAGGTAAAGCTTGAGCTTGGACAGGTCCTCACCCATGCCGTCAATCACATAGCGATAGCTATCAATGATGCCCTGGTCAGACACGCCCTTGAGGAAGAACGGCGGGAGCATCAGGCAGCCGTGCAAGCCTAGTTTCACGGCATGTCGCGTTAATTCCAGCGTTTCTGGCAGCGCGGCGCAGCTGGTGGACACCATGATTTGTGAGGCCGCAATGCCGTTGCCAATCAGCTTTTCGATTGCTTCCTTGCGCTCGGCCATGGAAAACGATGGCCCCTCGCCGGTGGTACCAAACGGTGTGACGCCAGGGCACCCACGGGCAAGCAGTGACTTGCAATGGGCAGCCAGCCGGGCGTGATCAATGCTCAAGTCCGCATTCAGCGGCGTCAAGAGCGCGGGCCAAATGCCACGAAAGGCAGCCGCTTTAGTGGTGTTCGGGGGTGTCGTCATTCAGGGGTCTCCAAAGACCACGGCATAGCGGGCCGCGGCAATCCAAGCACGCGAAGGTGCGCACTTTCAATGTGGTGGCAGAGTCGCTCAAGGACGGCCGGCGCGTCGCGTCGCTTGAGGGATTCGATGAACCAGAGGTGTTCCTCCATCGCTGGAATCAGCACCTGGGGTGACAGGGTGGACCCCTCGAGCTTGATCAAGCGCACCCGCAGGCTATTGATGCGGTAAACCTCGGAAATCAGTTCATTGCCGAGTGCGTCGATCATCAGGTCGTGAAGACCCCAGTCCACCGTTGTCGCTTCCTTGAGGAGGTCGTCGTCAATGTCGCCCTTGCGTGCGCGATGAACGATATCCAGGTGGCTTTTCTCAATGGCGACCAAATCCCGATCGGACACTGTCGTCACAAAGCGGCTGGCAGCCTCGCGTTCCAGCAACTGACGCAATTGAAAGGCATTGTTGATCAACTTCAAATCGACATGAGCCACTTGCAGGCCACGTTGTGGCACTGTCTTGAGAAGCCCTTCAGCTTCCAGGCGCGGAATCAGTTCGCGCACCGCACCCAGTGGCATGCCCAGCAGCTGCATCAGTTCGCGCTGGGAGATGAACTGGCCTGGGCGGATGTTGGCGTCAACAATTTGTTGCTGAAAGCTTGCATAGGCCTGTGCGCGCAAGCTACTGGCAACGACGGGAGGAGTGACGCTCATGCTGGGCAACCTTTGCGGAACTCGTTCACGGCGCGTCCGTTGAGATGACACCCTTGCGCAACAGGATGTTGCCGTATTTGCGGCAGTCGCCAGTGCTCAAGATCAGAAACGCTGACTGTGCATGTTGGTAAAAATCAAACCGCTCCAAGGTGGCCGCAGGTGCTTCATCAGCCTGGGCCAGTTCAACCGCAAATTCGGCCACAGGCTCGGGAACGGCGCTGGCATCACCCACCACCTGCATGGTCCAGGCCGCATGCAAAGAAAAGCTGTCCAGCGGAAGAACTTGAAGGACCGCATTGAGCGCCTGCGTTGCGCTGGCGCCGGGCAATTGCACCAGCCGCGCCCCACCTTTGCGGGCCAAACTAGCCGCTGGAAAATTTGCATCGACGATGGCCACATCGTCGCCATGCCCCATGCTCGCCAGTGCGTGCAGCGCATCGGGCGTTAGGAGCTGAGGAACATTTTTAAGCATTTAAAAAGAGTCGTGGGTTGACCGGGGCGTCGTGGTTTCTAGGGTTGCTTTATTTGCGATGACTGCGGGATTTCCCGATGTCAATGACTGACATGTTAGTTGTAGTATTGCTGAACTTTTATTGGGACAAACCCTGAAATGACGTTTTTCTTTCCTGCCTGTGCTGACAGCGGCCTGCGCCTCGGCTTGGGCGGTGCACCTTTAGGCAATCTGTTTGAAGCCGTCAGTGACGACGAGGCACGGCACTTGGTGGATGCCGCGTGGCGCAGCGGTTGTCGCAGTTTTGACACCGCCCCGCACTATGGTCATGGCCTCTCCGAGCGGCGTTTGGGCGATGCGTTGCGCAGCCGGGGGCGCAATGCGATTGTGCTGTCCAGCAAGGTGGGCAGGTTGCTCATCCCTGACGCCAGCACCGCGCGTTCGCAGCATGGCTACGTGGACATTCTGCCGTTCCGGCAGGCGTGGGATTTCAGCGCCGCCGGCACGCGCCGCAGCGTCGAAGACAGCCTGCAGCGCCTGGGTCTGGCCCGACTCGACGTGGCTTATGTGCATGACCCAGACGCGGCCACGCATGGCGCCAAGGCGCCTGCTGTATTGCGCCAGGTGTTGGAAGAAACCTTGCCGACGCTGCAGAAGCTTAAGCATGAGGGGCTGGTGGGCGCCATTGGGCTGGGCACCAATGATGTGGCCGTTGTGCTTCAGGTGCTGGCCGAAGCCGATCTTGATGTGCTGATGCTGGCCGGACGCTATAGCCTGCTCGACCACAGCGCACTGCCAGTGTTGCTGCCTGCGTGCTTGGCGCGCGGGGTGCATGTGGCGCTGGGCGGCGTGTTCAATTCAGGCATTCTCGCCACGGGCACGCGGGGCGGCGTACCGTCATTCAACTATGCCCCAGCGACCAAACCATGGTTGCAACGCACGGCGCAGATAGAAACCGTGTGCGAGGCCTTCGACGTTCCGTTGCGTGCTGCTGCATTGCAGTTTGTATTGGCGCATCCGGCCGTGGACATCGTCATGCTGGGCGCGCGCAAGGTCGCAGAATGGGAGGATGCCCAAGCGATGTTGCGCAATCCGGCGACACCCGAGTTCTGGACGGAGCTTCGAGCACAAGGCCTGATTCCTGCTGATGCGCCCACCCCATGAGTGTCGACGCGCATTTTCATTGTTGGCAGTTGGCACGCGGCGACTACGGCTGGCTGAACCCGTCGCTCACGCCGATTTACCGCGATGTGACGATCCGTGACTGGCAAGCCCAATCAGAGCCGCATGGCGTGACTGGGGGCGTGCTGGTACAGGCTGCGCCCACCGAGGCTGAGACTGAGTTTCTTCTTGGCCAGGCCGACGCCAACCCTTGCGTTCTTGGTGTGGTGGGCTGGACGGACCTGGCCGCCGCTAATGCGCCCGCGCGCATTCGCCAACTTGCGCGCCATCCCCGGCTCAAGGGTTTGCGTCCCATGCTGCAGGACATCAACGATGCTGAATGGATACTGCAGCCCGAACTGGCCCCCGCGTTGAACACCCTGGTTGATTGCGACCTGGTGTTTGATGCACTCGTCACGCCCAGGCACTTGCCTCATCTGCTGACATTGGCCGCTCGCTACCCCGGTTTGCGTACCGTGGTCGACCACGCCAGCAAGCCCAACATTGCCGGCAACGAATGGCAGCCTTGGGCTGACGGCATCGCCCGTTTGGCCTCAACCACAAGCGCTTTCTGCAAACTATCTGGCTTGCTGACCGAAGCGGGCCCGACGCCCTTGCCTACCGTGGTCCAACCTTGGGCCCAGCATGTTTTGGACTGCTTTGGCGCAGACCGCGTGGTGTGGGGCAGCGATTGGCCTGTGCTCGAATTAAGCAGTACCTACACGCAGTGGTGGGCGGAGACAGAGATGCTGTTGGCCGCCCTCGGAAGGCAAGCACAACACGCCGTCATGGACGCCAATGCCCGGCGACTGTACCGGCTAGCACCGGCCTCACTGACTTGAGTTTTTACTTCCCCAAATGACAATTCAAAAGGAGACGCACGAATGAAAAATAGACCACCAATGAAATTTGGAGAACCTCGGCAAAGCCAGGCTTTCCCCGTCATTCCCTTGACCTTGGCGTTGAGTACCTCGACCGGGGAGGCGTTCCATGCAATGGCTGCCTGACGACGGACTAACAGGAACGCTGATTGGTCGAGCGTGGGTCCCGGGGCCAGTTCCGGGGCCATCGGTCATCGTATTGCGTGCAGACGGCGTATACGATTTGTCGGCGCATTTCTCTACGATGAGTGAGTTGCTTGATGCCCCCGACCCGGTCGTACGGGTTCGTGCGGCCGCTGGGCGCCGTGTCGGTTCGATCGATCAATTGATGCCAGACGTGAAAGACCCGTCGGACGCGCCTCAGGCTTTGCGCTTGCTGGCCCCCTGCGACTTGCAGGTCATCAAGGCAGCGGGCGTGACCTTTGCTTCCAGTCTCATTGAGCGGGTCATTGAGGAGCAGGCTCGGGGCAACGCGGACCAGGCGGCGACCGTCAGGCAACAGGTGGTGGCGTTGTTGGGGGGCGACCTAAGCACTATCAACCCAGGGTCACCGCAGGCCGCCCAATTGAAAGCGTTGTTGATACAGAAGGGCATGTGGTCGCAATATCTGGAGGTCGGAATTGGCCCTGATGCCGAGGTGTTCACAAAGGCACCCGTACTCTCCAGTGTGGGCAGCGGGGCGCAGGTGGGTATTCACCCCGGCTCGGTCTGGAACAACCCTGAGCCCGAGATCGTCTTGGCCGTAAACAGCCGGGGCGAAGTCGTGGGGGCCAGCCTTGGCAATGACGTGAACCTGCGCGACTTTGAGGGGCGCAGTGCGCTGCTGCTGGGCAAGGCGAAGGATAACAACGCGTCTTGCGCCATCGGGCCGTTGATCCGACTGTTCGACGAAAGCTATGACATCGACGATGTCCGTCGCTGCACCGTCAGTCTGCAAGTGCGTGGAGTTGACGGGTTTGAGTTGCATGGCAGCAGTTCGATGGCGAAGATCAGCCGCGACCCCTTGGACTTGGTGGCGCAGACGCAGGGCGCGCACCATCAGTACCCCGATGGGTTCATGTTGTTCCTCGGCACCATGTTTGCGCCCACTCAGGACCGGGGACAGGCCGGCACCGGTTTCACCCACCATTTGGGCGATGTGGTGCAGATCGCAAGCCCGAAACTCGGGGTGTTGGTCAATGAAGTGAATCACTCTGACCGAGTGACACCGTGGACCTTCGGACTGCGTGCGTTTTTCGCCAACCTGGCGGCGCGTGGGCTCTGATGACGCAGGCGCATGAAAACGCGCGGTCGGCAACTTCGTTGACGCCTTCCTTGGAGCCCTCCGTCCGCCATGATCATGGACCGCTTTGTCAGTCGGCTTGTCAAACGCCTCGCGCTTGATGGTCAGGTTACCCGCAGCGGGAGTCTTCTTTCCTGCGATTTATCAATTGGCATTGGATGGGGCGGTCTAGGCTTGAGTTGGTCTCCGATTAAAAGTTGACCCGGGGTCGCCCCGCCGTCTGACGCGGCGGTCGTGATCAGCACCTAGGAGGGATGTGATGAAACCTGTGACCCACTCACTCTTCTGCGACTGTCCCCCGTGTCGTCGTTCCCTGCTTACTCAGCTTCTGGCCTTGCGGGACGCGCTCACGGAATTGTCGTTGGCGCTTTCAGACTTTCAGTTTGAATTGGACGAGACGCGCCGACGTGAGGCACAGTCCATCACCCGGGAATTGATCGAACAGTTGAACCTAAGCCACGGACCGTGAGGGGTGCGCGGGCACGGCGTCGTGCGGTCGGTCCGATTTGCGTCCCCCTGCCTCCATGGGACCAATGTTGATTTGGAGGCTGCGCCAACCATTGACCCGGCGCACCGCGCGCTCAATCTGAAAACGGGTGTCGTGGGTGTCCACTTGCCCGTTGACCGTGACCATACCCCGGTCCACCACCAGCTCAACAGGCCACTGGTGGCTGCCCAGCATGGCGCTCAGGCTTGTTTCCAGCGCCGCCTTCAAATCAGCGTCACTTTTCATGCGCTGCTTTCTTTCATCTGAGGGCCGCATTTTGGGACGCAGGCGACCTGAAGGGGCCGGTCAGCGGGTGGCATCATTCCGCGTCCAGGTGCGGCGGCGAGGGCCCCTCGGCTGGCTCCCCGGTCTCCGGATCAATCCAGTCCGCCATGCCGATTTCCCGCTCCATTTCAGGCAGGGTCTCAAACGAGTCCAGCTCCCACAAGGGGTCTTGGTCTTCCAGTGCCTTCATGCATTTGGTGACAGGCGCACGCCCCGTGGCCGGGTGCCGCTGAGACGAAGGCAGGGGCTTCTTTGGTGAGGGGGTGGATGGGGTCGGCATGGCAGTCCTTGAGCGTCAAGAGTCAATCTCTGTTCGTCAAGGGTACGGGTCACCGACCCGGTTGGTTTGATAAATCTCAACTGCACCCGGGTTGAATCAGGGAGCGGTCATCGGTGTTTGATAGAAAAATATGGCTCTAGCCCTTGTGTATCAAACGTAAGCAGCTATCAAAATATAAGCAGGTTGGGTGTTGGATTCAATTCCCGAAAACCGTCTTCCACAGTGCAAGGCCCGCGTCCCGTTCGGTTTGCACCTCGGGCAACAGGACTTGGGTCGACTCCTCGTTCAGCCGCGCCTGGTGTTGCACCCGGCGCAGGGACCGGTAGGCGCTCGCGGCGGCGTGGCCGATGTCCTTGGGCAGCAGGCCGGCCTGTTCAGCGCGCTCCAACAGGGCGATGTTGCCGGCGTTGTCGGTCAGCTCAGGGTGCTTTTCGGCGTTGTTAAGCACCAGGTACTGCATGACGAATTCGATGTCAATCATGCCGCCCGGACTGTGTTTGACATCGAAGTGATTGCCCCGAACCGGATGGGCGGCGCGCACCTTGTCCCGCATCGACTTGATTTCAGCTTTCAGGTCGCTGTCCACCCGGGGGGAGGCAATCACGGCTTTGCGAACGGCGTCAAATCGCTGGCGCAAGTCGTCACTGCCCAGGCAGAATCGCGCCCGCGTCATGGCTTGGTGTTCCCAGGTCCAGGCGGTGTTGCTGCCCCGGCGCTGCTGGTAATTAGCGTAAGCCTCGAAACTGGTGACCAACAAGCCCGAGTTGCCGTTGGGCCGCAGCGCGGTGTCGATCTCGTAAAGATCTCCCTCACCGGTCTTGACGGTCAACCAGTTGATCAGCTTGCGCACCAGCTTGCCATAGACCTCGGCTGCGCGCTCGTCGTCGTCCTCAAAAACAAACACAATGTCCAGGTCACTGCCATAGCCCAGCTCTTTGCCGCCGAGTTTTCCGTAGGCAATGATGGCGAATTGGGGCTCATCGCGGTGCTTGTTGTTCAGGCGCTCCCAGCACCAGCGGGTGGTGAGCCGAAGAATGGTTTCCGCCAGACAGCTCAGGTCGTCGGCCACGGCTTCGACGCTTAGCTTGCCTTCCACGTCGCGCGCCAGGGTTCGAAAGACCTCGGCATGATGGGCGCGGCGCAGCAGGTTCAGCAAGGATTCGTCGTCGTCTTCGCCGGTACCAGACAGGGAGGCGCGTCGGTGTTCCAACTCATGTTCGAAGTCGGCAGAAGAAAAGCGTTCATTGAGCATGCTGGCGTTGGCCAACTCGTCAATCACGCCAGGGTGCATCAGCAGGTAGCGGGCCGGCCAGCGGGCGGCGCCCAGCAAGCGCAGCAGTCGCTCGTGCACATTGGGGCGCTCCAGCAGCAAGGCCAGGTAGCTTTCCCGGCGCAGCAGCGGTTCCATCCAGTCGGCCAGACGAACCGCGGCAATTTCCTTGACCTTGCCTTGCGCCAGCCACTGGCCGGTTCGGGCAATCAAGCGGACCAAGCGCGTGCGGGAGTCGTCTCTCAAGGCCAGAATGCGGGGATTGGTCTGCCATTCGGCCACGCGCGTGCGAAATTCTCCGGGGAGCTGCTCCACCAGTTCCTCCAGGCTGAGATCAGCTGATGCCGTCTTGTCGCCATTGCAGCCATTGCAGGGCTTGTTGGCGCCACCGCCCAGTAGTTTGTCGAACTCTTGCGCAACCACCTCCCGATGGGTGTCGAGTTGTTGCAAAAAGGGTTGCAGGCTGTCAAACCCGAGGGTGTGGGCGATCCAGGTCAGGTCCTTGTCATCGGTGGGAAGCACGTGGGTTTGCTGGTCGTCCAGGTACTGAATGCGGTGTTCGATCTGGCGCAGAAAAATATAGGCCTCGGCCAGTGCCTGCGCGGTGGCTTCAGGCATCAGGCCGGCCGTGACCAAGCGGGTCAAGGCGCTCAGGGTGGGGCGTGTGCGCAGTTCTGGAAACTGGCCCCCGCGTACCACTTGCAGCAACTGAACCGTGAATTCGATTTCTCGAATGCCGCCGCGCGACAGCTTGACGTCATTGGCTCGCTCTGGCCGGCCCGCACTGCGTTTGCCGGCATGGTCGCGGATCTGCTTGTGCAGGATGCGCAGGGCGTCAAACACGTTGTAGTCCAAGTAGCGACGAAAGACAAAGGGAATGATCACGCCGCGCAAGGGCTGGGCGGCGCCATCGGCCACATGCACCAGCGGGGCCACCACGCGGCTCTTGAGCCAGGCGAAGCGCTCCCATTCACGGCCCTGGACATGCAGGTAATTCTCCAAACCGTCCAGTGACACGGCCGCTGGCCCGGAGTTACCGTTGGGGCGCAGCGCCAGATCCACACGAAAGACAAAGCCGTGCTCGGTGGTGTCGCCCAGCAGGCTGTAGATGGCTTTCACCACCTTGCCAAAGTACTCGTGGTTGGAGATGCGTCCGCGCCCCTGGGCGTTGCCGGTGGTTTCTCCGTCTTCGTCGTAGACATAAATCAGGTCAATGTCACTGGAGACATTGAGCTCGCGGGCGCCCAGTTTGCCCATGCCGATAATCCAGACTTGGGCGCGACGCCCATCGTGGGTTTGCGGCATGCCGTGGGTCTCGTCCAGCGCCAGCAATACCTCGCCCCAGGCGGTGCTCAGGGAGAATTCGGCCAGGTCCGTCATGGCCCCGGTGATCTGGTCCAGCGGGGCCCGATCGTCGCAATCCAGGCAAGACAGGCGCTCCAGCACCAGTTGGCGGGTCACGCGCAGGGCGCCGCCGGTGTCCATCCCCTGCGCGCGCAAAGCCGCAAAGGACTGTGCCATGGTGGTTTGGTTGGGTACGCCCTGCACCAGCAAATGCAGCTGGTCCTCGTAACGACGGCGCACGCGCTGGCCAAAGCGCGAGTGAGAGGACAAGGTGGGGCGGGTCATAATTCCTGTCATGTTTACAAGCTCACAATGATTGACACGACGCCGCTCCCTTCACCACTGCTGAAAACCGGGGCGACTCTGGCCCGTTGGGTCTTGAGTCTGGTGCTCGCGGGTTGGCTTGCATTCGGGTTGGCGTGGGGCGCGTTGCACTGGCTCATTGTGCCGCGAATTGGTGAGTTTCGCCCGCAACTGGAGGCCCATGCCTCACGGGTGCTGGGGGTGCAGGTGCGCATTGGCGCGGTTCAGGCGCATTCAACCGGATTGATCCCGTCCTTTGAGCTGACGGATGTTCAGCTCTTTGATGGACAAGGGCGCCAGGCCCTGACCTTGCCGCGGGTGTTGGTGGCCTTGTCGCCTCAATCGGTCTTGCGTCTGGGGTTTGAACAGCTGTATGTGGAGCGCCCTGACCTCAATATCCGGCGCACCAAGGATGGCCGGATTTATGTGGCCGGGCTGGATTTTTCAAAAAACCAGGGGGACGACAGCGCGGCGGCAAACTGGTTTTTCTCGCAGACTGAGTTCGCCATTCACGACGGCACGATTCATTGGACCGACGAATGGCGTGATGTGCCACCGCTGGTGCTGAATCAGGTGGCGCTGGTGGTCAGAAACCAGGGCCGCAAACATACGCTTCGGCTGGATGCGACGCCACCCGATCTGTGGGGCGATCGGTTCACGGTCATGGGTGCCTTCACCCAGCCCCTGTTGACGCGCAAAAAGAGCCAGTGGCAGGACTGGAGCGGCGATTTGTACGCCGGCTTTGACCGGGTGGATTTGTCTGAACTGCGCCGCTACGCCGACCTGGGCGTGGACTTGAAGCAGGGCAGCGGGGCAGTGCGGGCCTGGGCCCATGTGGCCCGAGGGCAACTGGTGGGTGGCACGGCAGATGTTGCGTTGGCAGAGGTCGAAGTCACCCTGGGCAAAGATTTGCAGGCACTCGCGCTGAAGTCGGTCAAAGGCCGCCTGGGCGCCCAACAGCAGGCCAATGGGTTTGAGTTTTCCACCCAAGGGTTGGCGTTTGACACCCGCGACGGCCTGCGCTGGCCGGGCGGCAATGTGACGGTGTTGCACGTGGCC
>JBBKVN010000158.1:0-6969 GCA_037968455.1 Rhodoferax sp. | reverse complement strand
CGCTGAGCCCAGAGCAGGTGCAAGCACAGCTGCTTCGCATGGCCGAGTTGTGTGAGGAGCTGTACCCCAGCACCCGTCTTCATTTGTTTGATTTGAGCCGCCACTACAGCGCGCCCGTGACCGTGTTTGGGCAACGCCGCGCCGTGATTTATGTCGGCAGTGCCTACTTTGTGTTCAACACCCGAGACCACGTGGAAACACTAACGCGCCATTTTGACCAGCTGGTGCGGGACGCCAGTGTACTGAGCCACGAGACGGCCGTTTGGCTTCGTCGGCTTGCCCAGACCGTGGGCTGAGTGGGGTGGCAACACGGATAGGTTGATGAAGCTGAAGTACTGCTTGCTCAGGAAATAGTATTTTGTAAAACGACATCTTGTTGTGATGTCTGTTTGTCGATCGCAGGCATTCAGTGTGTAGCCTGCGGCGATGCCGAGCTGACTATGGGCGCTTTTGTTCCCCGTTGGTGAGAAGCCAAGGTTGGCACTTCGACCTAGCGATCATGTCGCCTTCGGGATTGGACCCGCAGACGGCAGTCTGTATTTGAACGTGGGAGGGCGTACGAACACCACCACTTGAAGTCGCCCAGGACGCAGAGATACGCGTCTCTTCTTCGGCTCAGCCCCATACGGCCTGAACAGCCGAACTCAACGCGACCACCAAGGGGTCACCTGCCAGGTCGGATGAGGTACAAAAGTAAAGCTGCGCTTCAACCCGGGCGTGGCCCCATACCTGCCACTCGTTGTGCTCCACCCCCGGAATGGCGACTTCCTCGCGCAATAGTGCGCAGGCTGTGCCAGCTCGCACAAAGGACTCGAGCGAACTGGTGTCTTCGCTGCGCATCACCACGTTCGGCTCCAGTCCCTGCTGCTCAAAATGGTTTCGCAGCAACTGGTGAATGTGCGACTCAACGACACCCGACACCCACGGCAGGCCAGCGAGAACTCGCCAGCCTCCGCGCTGCATTTCGGAAGCCAGCCGCGAGGGAATTGCGACGCGGTAGGAGATTGAACGCAAAGACGCCCACTGCATGTCGCGCGGCGGACTCGCGCTGATGATGAATGCGCCGGTTAGTCCGCCACCGCGTACCAGGTCAAGCAACTGGCCAACTGGTTTGGTTCGCGTTTGCAGCTCTACCAGCGGTAGGTCGCGCTGCACGGCTACAGACAGCATGCCGGTACGCAAAAAATCGCTGGTCTCGCCAGGCAATCCGATTTCAATGCGGCCGGTCAACTCGCCTTGCATGCTGCGGGCCGCGCCCTTGAGTTCAGCGGCTGCGGCTAAAAGCGTGCCAGCAAGGGCTATCAGCTTCTCACCGGCGCGGGTGAGTGTGATGTGTCCGCCACTGCGGTCAAACAGTGCCACACCCAAGCTCGACTCCAAACCCTTGATTTGAGCGGTTACTGCGGGCTGCGTCACGCACAGTACGTCCGCGGCTTTGGTCACGTTGCCAACCCGGGCCACGGTGACAAAAGCGCGTATCTGGTGCAACTCCATCGGCGATCAGGACGCCGTCAGGCGCCGAACAATCGAACCTGAGACGGCTCGATGCCCAGGCTGACTGCACCACCGACAGGAAACCGCGTCAAACCCATTTGGTGTGGGTGGTCCGCCGTCAGGCTTTGTTTGCCAACGCGCACCCGGTAGCGGGTCGACTCACCCAGAAATTCACTGGCTTCCACGGTACCCGGCATCCAGACAAAGCGTGCATCACGCGCTGCATCAGCCACCTCAAGCCGCAACGCGTGGGGGCGAAAACTGACCTGAATTGATTCGGTCTGGGGTGCGTCACAAGCAATAGGAAGACGAATCTCTCCGACGTCGGGCACATCGAGCGTGAGCATGTCGGAACTGCGCGAGCGCACCTTGCCCGTCATCAAATTCATCGTGCCCACAAAATTGGCCACGAAGGGGTTGGCGGGATAGTCGTACAAGGTAACGGGGCTGCCCACTTGCTGCACGATTCCTTTGTCCAGGACGGCCATGCGGTCAGCGGTGGTCATTGCCTCTTCCTGGTCGTGCGTGACAAACAGCGTGGTCAAGCCCAAGCGGCGCTGCATTGCCAGCAATTCCTGGCGCATCTGAACCCTCAGTGTCTTGTCCAGGTTGGATAACGGCTCATCGAGCAACAGCACCTGTGGTTCGATCACGATGGTGCGAGCCAGCGCCACCCGTTGTTGCTGCCCGCCCGAGAGCTGACTCGGTCGACGCTGTGCGTACTCAGACAAGCTCACTTGCTCCAGAGCGGCCCCGACTTTAAGCTTGATGGTGGCTTTGTCGACCCGGCGCTCCACCAAACCAAAGGCCACGTTGTCCCATACCGAGAGGTGCGGCCAAAGGGCATAGCTCTGGAACACCATGCCGACGTTTCGCTCCCAAGGGGCTTTGCCGCTGACATCCTTGCCATCGATCAACAGTTCGCCATGTTGGTGCCGGTTAAAGCCGGCGATCAGTCGAAGTAGAGTGGATTTACCAGAGCCCGAGGGCCCTAACAGCGCAAAGAACTCACCCGGCTCAATATCCAGGTTGACGTTTTTCAGAACCTCCGTGCTGCCATATGACAGGCGGATGTTGCGGCATTGAACAGGTACTTTTTTCATTTTAAATCTCAGGTCAGAGCTTGACAGCTACTGTTGAATTTGTCGATGGTGCCTCAGGCAAAGGCGGCAATTCCTCATCGATGACGCGGGTGGTATGGCGGTTCGCAGCCCGCTCGACAACCAAATGCGACAGGTAGGTGCCCAGCGCCACGACGACAATGGCCAGTACCCCCAGCGCTGCCCCCGGGCCACGGCCTGAAATGCTCTGCATGTACAGGTAAATGCCATAACTCATGGGCGCCTGTGACTCGGACGAGGTCAGCAGAATAGTGGCCGACAACTCAACGGCCGCCGTGATGAAGCTGGTGACAAAACCGGCGAGGATGCCGCCAGCCATCAGTGGCACCACCACGCGTCTGATGGTTCTCATCTTGGTGGCACCCAGGCTCTCAGCGGCCTCTTCCAAGGACTCATGAACTTGCTGCAAGGCTGCCACACACGAGCGAAGGGCGTAAGGCAATCGACGTACCGCGTACGCCAACATGATCACCACCCAGGTACTGGTCAACAGCGTGTCGGTTCCGGGCACGGTGACGCCCTTAAAAAAGCGCAGATAACCAATGGCCAGAACAATACCCGGAACGGCCAGCGAAGCTGTTGCAGCCCAGTCGAGCCACTTGCCCGCTGGCAGTTTGGTGCGAAGCACCAAGTAGGCAATCGTCACGCCCAGCACAACATCTAACCCGGCGGCCAGACCGCAGTACAAGAGCGTGTTTTTCATCATGCCGCCGGCATCATGGAACACCGTTTCATAGTGTGCCAGCGTATAAGCGTCGGGCAAGGGCGCAAAACTCCAGACTTGCGCAAAAGACAGCAACAAAACACCGATATGTGGTGAGAGAACCACCAGCAGAACCACAAATATCCAACCATAGGCGGCCAGTGCTCCCCATGGAGTGAGTTCACGCCGGGCAATGCTGGCGCCGCCCTTTTGAATGGTCGAATAGTCCTTGCCCACCAGCACCCGGGCCGACATGACCATGGCGGTGATAGAAAACACAATCATGATCACTGCGATGACATACCCCATTGGGTCTTCCAAGCCGACCTGCGTGATGCGCAGGTACGCCTGCGGTGCGAGCATATTGGTTTGCCCCAACACCAACGGCGTGCCCAAATCGTCAAACACTTTGACAAACACCAGTGATGCCCCAGCAATGAAGCCCGGCATAGCCAGCGGGAAAATCACCCGCCAGAACAGGCGCCAACCCGTGCACCCCAGGTTGAGCGCAGCCTCTTCCATGGCGCCATCAATATTGCGCAGCGCCACTGTCAGGTTCATCAGAATGAAGGGGAAGTAGTGGATGGACTCGACAAAAATCACCCCATTGAGTCCCTCCATGATCGGCAAGGAGACACCAAAATATTGGTCGAGCAACAGGTTGACCGAGCCAGATCGCCCAAAAATTAATTGCATTGCCGCCGCGCCGACAAACGGCGGCATGATCAGCGGCAACACACCGAGTGTCTGAATCAGCAAAGCACCACGAAACTGAAAGCGCACGGTGAAGTACGCCAGTGGGACGGCGATCATGGCTGCAAAAACCGTGGACAGCGTCGCCACATACAGGCTGTTGAAGAACGATTCCCGCATCAAACTCTGATCGAAGAATGCACTGAAGTGCCCAATGGTCGGGCTTCCATCTGAGTCAACAAAGGCGGCAATAAATACCTGCCCTACCGGGAGGATCAGGAACAGCAGCAAAAAGGCCAACACCAGCGCGCCGGCCAGCCAGACGCCCGGGCGCACGTGGTTAAAGAAGCCCGGGTGCATCTTGTGGGATGCACCCGCGACGGTCACTGAGGACATGGTGCTTCCTTGATGGGTTAACGCGCGCTGGCCAGAGCCTGCTCTGCCAACGACTTGGCCCGCTCATAGTTTTCGCGCGCATGCGTATTCCAGCGGTCTTCCAGGCCAGTGACTTGCTTGTTGGCAGATGCATCCTTTTTATTGGCGGTGAACAAAGCCAGAAAGTCCTTGTCGCCCGCCAATTTGCTGCCAACGACTGGGTTGAACGCGAGGTCCCGTGCTTGCTTCAAAAATGCCTGGCCGTTGGCATTGGGCTTCTTTTGCAAAGCCGCGGTCGCCTCGTGTATCGCCTTGGTAGCGGCCTGTAGCTCTTTGTGGCGGAATGTGATGGTTTGATCGAATAGTGAAGACACGACGTTGTAGCGAGCCTCTGACAGGTCCGAATCGAAATTCACCTTGGCGCGTTTGGCGATCTCAAAGGGGTCGGGATACCCAGCGGGCACCTTGCCACCCATGGCCGAAGCGGGCAGGATTGGCAGGCGAGAGATTTTTGGATCAAGCAGCAATTGCTGGCCTTCCAGCGACACGCTGTAGCTGATGAACTTTTTGGCTTCCTCTGCATTCTTGCTGCCGTTGATCAGGGCGATATTGGCCGGGACTACCGCAGTGACATCAGGGTAAGCGAACTCAACCGGAAAGCCCGAGTATTTGCTGGCCAGACCGAAAAAGTCGATTACCAGGCCAACGCCAAACTGGCCGTTGTTCACGCCATCGGGTACGCCAAAGCTGCGCTCCGTGATAGCCGCGCTATTGCCGCCGATTTGCAGCAACTGGTTCCATCCCTTGTCCCAGCCTTCGCCCTGCAAAAGGGTTTCAACGGTCAGATGGGTGGTGCCCGAACGCGAAGGCGCGCTCATGGCTGTATGGTTGAAGTAGACCGGCTTCATCAGGTCGGCCCACTGAGCCGGTGCCGGCACCTTGTTGGCTGCCAAGTAGCGTGTGTTCCACATCAAACCATAGCCTGCCAGAGCCTGCCCCAAGTAAAGACCTTGCGGGTTGTTGATGGGGTAGTTGCCCACTTTGGCAGGTACTGCCTTGTTGGCTTGGTCCGCGACATTGGCCAGCAGGTTCTGCCCGACCAGTACCTCAAAGGCATCAGGCGCCGAAGCCCAAAAAATATCGGGACGCTGGCCTGCCGGCAGCTCTCGCACGTAGGCAATACCTTGCGTCGTGCTTTTATTGAGGATTTCCAGCTTAATGGACGGATTTGCCTTTTCGAACGCCGCCTTGTAAATGCCAGTTAACTCTTTGGGGAAGGACGTAACGACTGTGACGGTGCCAGCGATGGCCGTGCTGGCAAAGCCTGCCGCCAGAGCGATGGATGTGCTCAGCAGAGTGAGTTTGATGTGCTTTTTCATGCTTGTCTCCTTTTGTGGTTGATGTCGCTAAGTTAATTTTCAAGGCCCGGGGAAGTGTTCAATCAGCTCGTCAGTCGGTTCGCGACGAAGGTGCGCCGTGTCACCCCAACTCAGAATTGCGAACCCTTTGGCATCGTGGGTGAGTCGATTGATGGCGGCGTTCTCAAGTGGCCAGGTTCGGGGAGTATCCATTGGCAGATTGGACGCGGCACGATACAGGCAGTCCAGTACACCTCCATGGCAAACAATGACAATGGTGTGGCCCACATGAGCCCGTGCCAGTTGATGCATCGCAGCGACGCATCGATGGCTGAAGGCATTGCGTGTTTCCCCTCCGTCAGGCCCGAAATCGGCATCGCGGCGGTGCCACTGCGCGCTGGCGTCGGGCCATCGCTTGGCCACTTCTTCGCCTGTCAGGCCCTGAAACACGCCAAAGTGTTGCTCACGCAGGCCGGGTACCAACAAGGCAGTCATGCCAAGAGGTTGTGCAATCTCTGTTGCCGTTTGAAGTGCCCGTTGGAGGTCGCTGGTGTAGATGGCGTCCAGCGCTGTGAGTGCCAGCGATTCAGCGATATCTCGTGCTTGGGAAAACCCCTTGTCATTGAGCTCAATATCTTTTTGCCCCTGATACTGGCGGGTGCGATTCCAGTCCGTCTCTCCATGACGAATGGCGATGATATGAGTAGCTGAAATCAAAGAAATCTCCGGCAGTTTGACTAAGGCGCTATCGTGCCGTTGACAGTCTATTTGGTCCAATCAATTCTTGTAATGCAGCCTATCAAGGCAGCGGGTTAACCCCATGGTGGGGTTGAAAATCCGGCTTGCGTCTTGACAGTTTTATAAAGATATCAGGCTATGTGTGCAAACGCACAGAGCCCGTCACGCAAACTCAATAGCATCCCCCTGTCAGTCGTCCATTGGCTTGGTTGCCAAGACACAGTCAACACTTGGGGGTCCTATTTCTACACTTGAGACCAAAAACAAAATTCCCCGTGCACCGTACAGGTTTACTGCTGTAAAACGTGACTTTCTGGAGGGCACTCCAGTGCTAGCGGTGATCGTGGCCATGTTCTTCGTTCTTGGGTTGCTTTGGGCCTTTCACCACGTTGTAAGCGACAGCAAGCAGCAGGCCGAATTGCGACACAAGGCAACCGCCTTGCGTGCCGTGGCCACATTTCACTGCAATGGCGTGCCGGATATTGCC
>JBBKVN010000157.1:0-3700 GCA_037968455.1 Rhodoferax sp. | reverse complement strand
GGCCAGAACCGCATGGGCGGCAGCATGCTGGCGCAAACCCTGGGCCAGATGGGCGACGAGGTGCCTGATCTGGACCACCCGCAAGACCTGGTGAGTCTGGTCAACGCGGTGAACGCCTTGCGCGCCGAGGGAAAAATTCTGGCCTATCACGACCGCAGTGACGGCGGCCTGTTTGCCAGCGTGTGCGAAATGGCCTTTGCCGGCCACGTGGGCGTGGCCCTGAATGTGGACCTGCTCGTCACCGAAGGCGACGGCATCACCGACAGCCGCGCTGATGTGGGCGACAGTAAAAACTGGGCGGGCCAGGTCAGCGGCCGCCGGGCAGAGATGACGCTCAAAGCCTTGTTCAATGAAGAACTGGGCGTGGTTCTGCAAGTGCGAACCTCTGAGCGTGACGCTGTCATGCAAACCCTGCGCACGCACGGTTTGAGCAAATACAGCCACGTGATTGGAAAAACCCGTTTGCCACACGACTCCCTGAACGTGGGTGTGGGCGAGGTACAAGTCTGGCGTGATGCCAAGGCCGTGTTCAGCGCCAAGCTGGCCGACCTGCACCAGGTGTGGGATGCCACCAGCTGGAAAATTTGCCAGCTGCGCGACAACCCTGCGTGTGCCGACGCCGAGCACGCCGCAGCCGGCGTGCCGTCTGATCCGGGTATGCATGTGCATTTGGTTCCAAATCAGGCGCTGGCCCAGGCAGGACAAGCACAAGCAGCTACTGAATCAATAGCAAGTCCGGCGCTGATGTTGTCACGCCCCAAAGTGGCGGTGCTGCGGGAGCAGGGCGTCAACTCGCATGTGGAGATGGCCTACGCCTTCAACGAAGCCGGCTTTGAAGCCTATGACGTGCACATGACCGACCTGCAAAGCGGCCGTGCCCAACTGGCGGACTTCAAGGGCGTGGTGGCTTGCGGTGGCTTCTCGTACGGCGACACCCTGGGTGCCGGCATTGGCTGGGCACGCTCCATCACCTTCAACCCGGCGCTTGCCGATCAGTTCAAGGCCTTCTTTGCCCGCACCGACACCTTCGGTTTGGGCGTGTGCAACGGTTGCCAAATGTTTGCCGAACTGGCCGACATCATTCCCGACGCGCAGGACTGGCCACGTTTCACCACCAACCAAAGCGAGCGCTTTGAAGCCCGCTTGAGCATGGTCGAGGTGCTGGAGTCACCTTCCTTGTTCTTTGCCGGTATGGCGGGCAACCGCTTGCCAATTGCCGTGGCGCACGGTGAAGGTTATGCCAACTTCAAGTACCGGGGCAATGCCGACAAAGCCATTGCTGCCATGCGCTTCACCGACAACCACGGCGCAGCCACCGAGGCTTACCCGTTCAACCCGAACGGCAGTCCTGGCGGTTTGACTGCGGTCACCACGCTGGATGGCCGCTTCACGGCCATGATGCCGCACCCTGAGCGGGTGTTTCGCAATATTCAGATGAGCTGGACGAATGGCGACTTGTCTGCCATGAGCCCGTGGATGCAACTCTGGAAGAACGCCCGTCGCTGGGTGGGTTAAGGCGAACCGAATGATTCAGCGCCTGTTTCAGCCGCGCCAGCCCGCTTTCTGGTTCATGGTGGTGCTCAACGCACTGTCCATGGTGCTGGTCTGGCTGGCCCAAAAACCAGAACTCACCTTGACGGTGAGTTTGTTAATCGCGGCGTTTGCCTTTGGCAACGCTGCGCTGGGTGCTTTTTTTGCCTGGCAGCTCATTCGCCGCCCGGCAAAATAGTGACTTTGCCTTACTTCTTGGGGTAACCCAAGCGAGACAGAGCCTGCTTGACGCGGGCGTCAAACACTTCGCTCACGGTATCAATGCCGCTGTCCACTGCCTTGGTGGCTTTGCCAATGCGCGACTTGAGCATGTCGGCGTTGCTGTCAATGGCGCCGCGCGCTTGTGACTCAATTTTCTCACCGGCTTTGACCAGCGCTTCGAAGGCTTTCTCGCCTTTGGTGCCGGTGGAGGTCGTGACCTTGGCCAGTGCACCCAAACCTGCCAACCAGATGGCACGCTGCGTGTCGATCAACTTGAATGAAGCGTCGCGAGTCATGTGCACCACGCTGGTGACCTTGCGTTCGCCTTTTTTGACGGCTTGTTTCAGTGTGGCGGGCTTGGCTTTTGCAGCTGGCTTGCGCTTGGCTGCGGGCTTGGCGGCGACCGCTTTTTGGGCCGCGGTGATTTGCTTGGCAACTGTTTTTTGAACAGCGGCCGATTTCTTGGCGACCGTTTTTTTGACGGCGGCAGTCTTCTTCGCAATGGTCTTTTGGACGTTGGCGGCGCTATTTGTTGTGCTCATGAGAAGTTTCCCTTTTCTGTGAATGATTCGGCCAAAAGTTAACGCAAGTCAGTGCATGGCCGCGGTGCAGCACTTAGTATGGTCGAGTCTGCCTAGGGGGCGCAACTTAAGTTTGAGAGAGCTTGCTCTAGGCGGCAACCATCAAAATAACGTGCCAGCGATTTTTTGAGCGTGACCAGGAGTCACCCGAACTGCCGCTGGACTCATTGGAGTCGCAAGGTGTTTCGTTCATTTTTTCTTACCGTCGGCCTGATCAGTGTCGCGTCTTTTGCGGTGGCTGACCCCATCAAAAACTACCAGCAGCAATGTGCCAGTTGCCATGGCGTCGACCGCTTTGGCGCGTCCGGGCCTGCGCTGCTGCCAGAGAGCTTGGCCCGTCTGCGCAAGGCCGAGGCGGTCAACACCATCACCAAGGGGCGTGTAGCCACGCAGATGGGCGGGTTTGCCGACCGGTTAAGCGCGCAGGAGATTGACGCGCTGGTGGCCTATATCTACACCCCCGTGTCACCTGCGCCGCATTTCACGGCAGCAGATATTGAGGCTTCGCGCATCGTCAACCACCCGCCTGGCAGCGTGCCAAACCAGCCAGCCAAGGTCTTTGCCGGGGTGGACATGATGAACCTCTTCATGGTCGTGGAAACGGGCGACCACCATGTGACGGTGTTGGACGGGGACAAGCTCGAACCCATTCATCGCTTTGCCAGCCGCTTCGCTCTGCATGGAGGTCCCAAGTTCACGCCCGATGGTCGCTACGTGTTTTTTGCATCGCGTGATGGCTGGGTGACCAAGTTCGACATCTGGAACCTGGCCGTGGTGGCAGAAATCAGGGCGGGTATCAACACCCGCAACGTCGCGGTCTCAGGTGACGGCAAGTACCTGGCGGTGGCCAACTATCTGCCCAATACTCTGGTGATGCTGGACGCCGACTTGAACCTGCTCAAAGTGCATGAGGTCACAGATAAAAATGGCAAAGAGACTTCTCGCGTATCTGCGGTGTACGACGCAGCGCCTCGTCAAAGCTTTGTGGCCGCGCTCAAAGACGTGGCAGAGGTGTGGGAGATCAGCTACGACCCCAATGTCGCCGACCTTCCTGCCGGAATGATTCACGACTTTCAGTACAAGGAAGGGGCCTTTGTGCCCGGGTTTCTGAACCCCAAACGCACCTATCTGTCCGAACCTTTGGATGATTTTTTCTTCACCCAGAACTACGAAGAAGTCATGGGAACCAGCCGGGAGGCCGGAAAAGGTCAGGTGGTGAACCTGGATGCACGCAAGAAAATTGCGGATTTGAACCTGCCGGGCATGCCCCACCTGGGATCGGGCATTACGTGGGAGTGGCAGGGCAAGACAGTCATGGCCACGCCCAATCTAAAAGATGGACTGATCACCGTCATTGATATGAAGGA
>JBBKVN010000156.1:0-3530 GCA_037968455.1 Rhodoferax sp. | reverse complement strand
GGTTGCACCGGGTAGCCCATCAACTCGGCCGCCTCCACCTGACTGAGCCCGGCCGTCAGCCTTGCGGATTTCAAAGTCAATCCATCAGGGATGGGGAGTTCCATGCGGGTGATTGAGGTCATCATCTGGTGCTTCGGGTCATAAATGGGTGACGGGGCAGGGCGCGGACTAGGTGATCTGAAAAACAGTGCGAACTTTTTTAGCACCTGATCTTTCCTCAAAAACCGCCCACTGTTTGATGCCTTTCACCAGAACGGTGTTGCTAATGTCTTTCACTGGCGTCTTGGCCTTGAGTTTGGCGGTGACCCAGTCCTGAACATGCGGGTAAAACGCGCCTTGCTGGCCGGTGGGAATCAGCATGTCTTTTTCTCCGACCTTGCCGGCGGCGGTCACGATGAGTTCAGTTGCTGGCATGGTGGGGGGCTCTCTGTGAAAGGAATGGATGTCAACGGGGCACGCAAGGTAGCCATGTTAGCGAGACTGGCGTGCCGCAGCGGTACTCTAAAGCACACCGCTGGCAATACGCTGCCAAGCATTGATGCCGGGATAGCTCAACACCAAAAAAGCGCCCACGTTCACCACCACCGTTGCCCAGAAGGCTGAACGAAATTCCGCTTTGGTGGATTTGTGACGCAAAAACTGCTGCGCCAACAAGGCACCGGGCCAACCGCACAGCAGGCCCAGCAGGTGGAGGGTGCTTTCCGGCGTGCGCCAGGCGCCGGACTGAGCGGCAGATTTGTCAATCGCGTAGGTGATGAAGCAAATCACGCTCATGGCGACATAAGCGACGCCAACGGCCAGTGGCACATGCCAGAACAGGGCGGTGGCCAGGTACACCAGCAGAAACGCGGGAATGGCAAATAGCGTGGCGCCACCCCATTGGGCGGCGGAGGGGCTGTTGGCGGATCGGTTGGGGCGGGCGACGCGCGGGCCTTGCGCAAGTTGTACGTTTTTGGCGCGTTTCTTTCCGTCCTGGTTTAACTCCAGCTCAAACGTCACCCGTTGGTTGAGCGGGGGGCGAGTCGTTCGCGTGGGCAGGGCGGTGATGTGCAGAAAGATCTCTTGCCCGCCCTGGCTGGGCGCAATGAAGCCAAAGGCTCGGTCATCGTTCCAGGATTTGACTGTGCCTTCGAATCTCATAGGTATTCCGGAGTTTTTTCTGCGTTAAAGGTGGGTGTTGCCCACGCTGAGAATGCGGAGCATGCTATCAAAAAAATAGCTATCAATTAGGATGAATCAGTTGATTGCATCACGTCCGACTTGATTTGGCTGGCAGGCTTGGCGTACATCCCGGGCTGCCGAGGTGCTTGCGAAGAGGATCACGGCGTCATCAGCGCCTCACACAGCGGCAAGGCGCTCGCAAAGTCCAGCTTGTCCACGGCCGCTTGCAAAGGACCCAATGGCTCAGCCAACGCGCTGCCAAAACGCCGCTGCAAATCAGCCATGGTTTGAATGGCCGCCATGTCTGAGTTTTTCAGGTTCTGGGCCAGCATAGTCAGCGCCGCTTGCAGGGCGTGGGCCGTCGGCGGCTCACCGAGAGCGTTGGTCGTGGTTTGGGAGGCGTTGTTGAGTGCCATTTGCAGAGCGCTCAGCAAGGTCTCCAGACCCGGCAGCACGGCGTCAATGGCTTCGCACACGTGTCCAGCAGCGACTTCGTAGTCGGTTGACGTCGCCGCACTTTTCATTTTTATCTCGCCAGTCGCGGCGTGTTCGGCCAGCTTTGACGCACCCATGGTCGCGGCCAGCCCTTTCAATGTGTGGAGAAGGCGGCTGGCATCTTTGACTTGATCACGCTCAAGGTGAGCAGCCAGCTGGGCGGGCAGGGTGCGCAATTCCTGGACAAAAGAAGTCAATAGTTTTTGATACATCGCGTGGTTGCCGCCCAAGCGATGCAAGGCCGCTTGAATATCCACCTGCGCGTTGACGGCCGATAGCAGCACCTGATCTGTCAAGGCCACTTCAGCGGCACCTGCCGTGTCTGCAATAGGGGGCCATCCCGCTTGGTCGCGCAGCAGCCGCACCAAGGCGTTCAGGTCAAACGGTTTTCCGACATGCTCATTCATGCCGGCAGCCAGGCAGGCTTCACGGTCCGAGTTCAGTGCGTTGGCGGTCATGGCCACAATGGGCAGGGTGCGCAGCCCCATGTCCTCACGGATGACTCGTGTCGCCTCAAACCCGTCCATCACGGGCATTTGCAAATCCATCAGCACCACATCAAAAGGCAGCTTCGCGTTGGCAATGGCCTTGACGCCGGCTTGGCCATCATTGGCCACCCTGACGAGAGCGCCTTCGCCCTGCAGAAGCTCACGCGCCACTTGTTGGTTGTTGACGTTGTCCTCCACCACCAGTAAGCGCATGTTCGTCAGGCGCGGTGCGTTCACAACTGGCTTGAGGGGGCGAGGCCTTTTGTCGGAACGGCCAGTCTTCTGCAATGTGCCCAACAGCATGGCAGCCGTGATGGGTTTGACCAGGAAATCGTCCACAAGCGCCTGGTCAGACTCCCTTCGTTGAAGCAGCGTCTCCCGCCCTGCGCCGGTGACCATCGCGATCACCGTTGTCTTGTCGATTCTTTCTGACCCACGGATGCCTTGAATCGTTTGCCAGCCATCCATGCCCGGCATGTGCCAGTCCATAAAGACTGTTGTGTAGGCTGCTCCGTTCAAAGTCGCGGTTTGTAACAGTTCCAAGGCAGCAGCACCGCCTTCGCAAGTGTCAGTCGTCCAACCCAGTGACTGGCAGGCGCGCTGCAATACCTCTCTTGCGGTGGGGTTGTCGTCAATGATCAATACGCGCAGGGCCTGCGCGTGGCCCTCTGGCAGGGTGCTTTGCCTGACCGACCCGCTGGCACCCACGGGCAGAGTGACCGTGAAGAAAAAGCAACTGCCCTGGCCTAGTGTGCTCTGAAGCTGCAGTTCGGAACCCATCAGTGCCACCAGCCGCTGGCAAATAGCCACGCCCAGTCCCGTGCCCCCGTACCGGCGGGTGGTGGAGGCCTCGGCCTGTGTGAATCCACTGAAAATGCGGGCCTGGTTCTCGGGCGCAATGCCTATGCCGGAGTCGCGGATACTGATGCGCAAAGTGACCTTGTCTTCGTGTGGCTGCGTGACCTGCACGGCCAGTACAACCTGGCCTTGCTCGGTGAACTTGATCGCATTGCCACCCAGATTGAGCAAGACCTGTTGGAGCCGCATGGCATCGCCCACCAGTTGAGCGGGAAGTGCGGGGTCGATGTCGAACAGCACTTCCACGGGTTTATTGCCGACGCTGCTTGACAGAATGACCGACAAATTTTGTAGGATTTGCTCAAACTCAAAAGGCTGCGGGTCCAGCGTCATCTTGCCCGCCTCGATTTTTGAGAAATCAAGAATGTCGTTGAGCAGTCTCAACAGGGCTTGGGCGGCGCCTTCGCTTTTGACGGCATAGTCGGCTTGACGGGGAGACAGTTCGGTTTTGCGCAGCAAAGTCAGCATGCCCAGGATGGCGTTCATCGGCGTGCGAATTTCATGGCTCATGTTGGCCAGAAACTGGCT
>JBBKVN010000155.1:0-5087 GCA_037968455.1 Rhodoferax sp. | reverse complement strand
GCCGGCTTGGCGGGAGCAAGCGTCGCTGCGTCACTGGCGAGGCGGGGCTGGAACGTGGTGGTTCTTGATGAAGCGTCAGCACCGGCCTCGGGTGCGTCGGGCCTTCCGGTGGGCCTGGTAGCGCCACATGACTCAGTTGACGACTGCAAGCTGTCTCGACTCAGTCGCGCCGGGGTGCGGCTGATGTTGGGTGAGGCGGCTCGTTATCTGGATGAAGCGCAGGACTGGGCGCTGAGCGGCTCGACGGAGTACCTAGTCGATGGCAGTAGCGGCCTGCCTGAGCATTGGTCATTGGAGGGCGCGCAATGGTCCCAATCGATCCCGCCCACCGCGTCTGCCGCCCCCGACGGCCCCAGTTCGGGCGCTGAGGTCTCATCGATCTGGCACGCCCATTCCGCCTGGATCAAACCCGCCCAATTGGTGCGCGCTTGGCTGACTCAAGCAAATATCACCGTCCAATCCAACGCCCAGGTCACCGCCCTTGCCCGGGCGAATGATCAATGGACTCTACAAAACTCGACAGGTCAAACTTTGGCTAGTGTTGACCGAGTGGTCTTTGCCAATGCCAATGGGGCCTTTCCGCTTTTGCTAAAAGTGCAGCAAGATTTTCCGGAATTGCCACTTTGCCTTGATCGCATCCCGGCCGTGCACGGTGTTCGGGGGCAAGTAAGCTTCGGGCGTCACGCAGACTCCCCACAGATGACGTTTCCAACCGCCCCCATCAATGGCGCAGGCAGTGTCATCCCTCGCATACCGACAACTGAAGGGCCAACCTGGTTTGTCGGATCAAGCTTCCAACCCGATACTCGGCCAGCCTTTTCTGCGGAGAAAAATCATGATGCCAATTTCGGACGCCTTCAAACACTGAACCCAGAGTTGGCGGCGCAACTCAAACCCCAGTTCGAGAACCACCGTGTTCAGCATTGGAACAATACACGGTGCGTGACCGCCGACCGCTTGCCCATCGTGGGCTCTGTGGGTGACCCGCACGAAACCGGTTTATGGGTGTGTGCCGGTATGGGATCCAGGGGCTTAAGTTTTTCTGCCTTGTGCGCCGAGCTGCTGGCAGCGCAATGGTGTGGCGAGCCACTTCCCGTTGAACTGAATCTCGCACAGTCTTTCAACGCATTGAGGGCAGCGAACTCGTCAACCGCCTAACGCGTCAAAAACAAATCTGGGTAAATCGGCTCTACGCCCTTGGCAGCATGCGTAAGACGCTATATTTTCAGTAGCACCGACTGAACCTGAGACGGGTCAAAGGGTTTACCCAGAGAGTCGCGACATCCCGCCGCCTCGGCCAAGTCCTGGAGATCATCTGACGCATTGGCGCTGGTCACCACCACCGGACCAACATCAGGCTCCAGAGCCACCAACTGCCGCACCAACTCCCAGCCTGACATGTCAGGCATCTCCAGATTGACCATCACCAGGTCAAAGTAGTTTTGCCGAACCATGTCCAAGGCTTGCAGCGCAGTCTCCGCCTCGTACATTAGGGGGCGTCCTGCCAGGGCGAGCCGAGCCCGAAGGTAGAAACGATCCTCCTTGGACGGATCAATAACCAGCGTCTTCCTTTTCATCGATTACACCCTTGACCAATCATCATCCGTTGCCGCTCCTGTACACAGATACCGCATTGCGCGCGGACCCCAGTTTAGCCATCAACGCTCTTTTAGGTAAGGACGGCCCAGCGCTTGAGGTGCTACGGCCTTGCCGATGAAGCCAGCCAGCAACACTACCGTCAGCACATAGGGCAAGGCCTGGATCGCTTGAACCGGCACCTCCCCGATGCCGGGCAGGTGAACACCCTGAAGACGAATGGCGGCGGCGTCCAGAAAGCCGAATAGCAGGCATGCCCACAGTGCGTTGACGGGGTGCCAGCGGCCAAAAATAAGGGCGGCCAAGGCCATAAAACCTCGTCCTGCCGTCATATTCTGGGAAAAGGAGGCGCTTTGAGCGAGCACCAGATAACTCCCCGCCAAGCCACACAACATGCCATTCATTGTCAACGCCATGTAGCGCAGACGAGTCACAGAAACACCGGCTGCATCCACCATTTGCGGGTTTTCACCCACTGCCCGCAAGCGAAGGCCGAAGCGGGTCTTGAACAGCAACCACCAGGTGACTGGCACCAATATCAATGCCAGGTAGACCATACCGTTATGACTCAATAGCCCTTCGCCCAGGATCATCCCTATCCAGGGCAGGCCACGCAACGTCTCAGCCAACTCCGGGAAAAGGGGTTGAATCCGCACTGCGTCCGAGACCGGCGGTGTTTGTCCACCTTGGGAAAACCAAGCAACGCCCAACACCACGGTTAAACCCGCGGCAATGATGTTGATAGCCACCCCCGACACCACCTGATCTCCGCGATGGCTGACACAGGCCAAGCCATGCATCCAGGACAGAACCGTGCCAACACCCATCGCGGCAAGCAAGGCCAATGTCATGGATCCGTACAGCGCTCCGGTTGCGCCTGCGGCAAAGGCCCCAAACAACATCTTGCCCTCAAGGCCAATGTCAACTACGCCCGAACGTTCAGACAACAATCCCGCCAGAGCGCAGAAAATCAGGGGTGTGGACACCCTCAAGGTCGAGGCCAGCATGGCCCCTAGCAATGCCTCATCCATGACGGTCTCCCGATTGCGCTACTGATTTCGGCTGGGGCACCAAGCCGGTGACAAGCCCCAAAGCCCGCGATACCCACGGCGCAATGACGTAAACCATCGCGCCTGAAAAAAGAACAATAAAGCCTTGCAGCATGATCACCATGTCACGACTGAAGCCGCGCACCTCAAAGGCCACCTCAGCGCCACCTTGAAAGAGGGCTCCGAACAAAACGCTGGCAAAAATAATGCCCAGAGGGTGATTGCGCCCCATCAAGGCCACCGCAATGCCGGTGAAGCCGGCGCCGCTCACAAACTCAAGCAGCAACTTGCCGTTAACGCCGGCAATCTCGTTCATACCGACCATGCCGGCGAGTGCGCCCGAAATGGCCATGGCAATGACAATCTGGTGCTTGGATTGAACACCTGCGTACTCCGCCGCGCTGGGGCTGGAGCCCACCGACCGCAGGTGGTAACCGGCCCGGGTTCGCCACAAAAACAGGTAAACACCCAACGCGGCCAACAATGCAAGAAACAAGCTGATATTGAGGGGAGAGGCAGGCCACTCCACACCGAGCCATCCCAACGCATGCTGCATGCTGGGCAACTTTGCGGACTCGGAGAACGGCTCGCTTTCGACCGACATCACGCCCGGCGGGCGTAGATGGTTGACCAAGAGGTACACCAGCAGACTGCTGGCGATAAAGTTAAACATGATGGTCGTGATCACCACATGGCTACCCCGGTAGGCTTGCAGGTAAGCCGGCACGACGGCCCATGCCATGCCAAACAGCGCGCCCGACACCAACATCAGAGGCAACATGATCCAGGCGGGCAGAAAAGCGGAAAACCAGAGCGCGACCAGGCCAGTTCCCAAGCCGCCCAAGATAGCCTGCCCTTCGCCACCGATATTGAACAACCCCCCATGAAAGGCAACCGCCACCGCGAGCCCGGTAAAAATGAAGGTCGTGGCGTAATACAAGGTGTAGCTCAACCCACGAGGTGTACCAAATGCCCCGTGAATCAGTACTGTGATCACCTCAACCGGGTCTTGGCCCACGAGGGCGACAACACCGGCCGCAGCCATCAAGGCCACTAATAGACATACGGCAGGCAATAAAATCAGATCAGCCCATCGGGGCAAGGCATTGGGCGCTCTCATTCGCCATCTCCCGTCATCAGCAGACCCAGTCCTGCTTCCGTGCAGTCCTCGATGGCCAACTCTCCCGTGATACGCCCCTGATTCATGACAATTACCCTGTCTGACAAAGCCAATATTTCGTCAAGCTCACTCGACACCACCAGAACAGCGCAGCCCGCGTCACGCATGGCGCGCAACTGGCTGTAAATAAACTCAATCGCTCCGATGTCAACACCCCGCGTTGGCTGCCCCACCAGTAGCACTTTGGGGGCCTGGCCCAACTCACGCGCCAAAACCAACTTTTGTTGATTTCCCCCCGAGAATTTGCTGCTCAACAACTCTGGGTCCTGAGGGCGCACATCGAACCGCTCCATCATTTGCGCGGTCGCCTGCCTCATTCCGTCATGGTTCATCCATCCGCCACTGGCGTATTCGGGCAAACCGTCGTAACCCAGCACGGCCGACTCCCAGGCCACAAAATCCATGACCAGCGCGCGGGCGTGGCGATCTTCTGGCACATGGGCCAACCCGAGCTCTCGAGCCGTGTGTGGATTGAGCCACTTTTGGGGTTGAAACTCCTGCCCGACAAGCATCATGCTGCCCGCATCGGGTTGAAGCAATCCGCTAAGTACATCAATCAATTCACTCTGGCCATTGCCAGACACGCCGGCCACGCCCACGATCTCACCCGCTCGCAGCGTCAAACTCACGTCATTCAATCGAACAATGCGCATCGCATCCTTGACCTGAAGATGACTGGCCTGAAGCAACAAGTCGCCGGCTTCCGATTTGTCAGCCTCAAGGCGCCCGATGTTGACTTTGCGCCCCACCATGGCCTCGGCCAAACCTTCGATTGAGGCATGACTGATATCCAACTCCTGAACCACCCGGCCAGCACGCATGACCGTGACCCGGTCACACAAGCGCATAACTTCCTTGAGCTTGTGCGTGATGAGAAGAATCGTGGTGCCCTGCGCCCTCAGCAGCTTCAGCACCTCAAACAAGTGGACTGTTTCCTGGGGTGTCAGCACCGCAGTGGGCTCATCCAGGATCAAAATTTTGGCACCTCGGTATAGAGCCTTCAGAATTTCAAGCCGCTGCCGGTCCCCCACCGACAAGTCTGTGACCAATGCGTCCAGCCCAACCTGCAATCCGGTGGCCTGCATCAGCTCGTTCAGTTTGGTGCGTACGGCCGAATCAGCCCGGCCCAGCAGCCAATGCGGCTCGGCGCCCAGCATGACGTTCTCCAGCGCGGTCAAGGTATCGACCAGCATAAAGTGCTGATGAACCATGCCGATGCCCAGGGCAATGGCTTCATCGGCGTTTCGAATGGTCGCGGGTTT
>JBBKVN010000154.1:0-10581 GCA_037968455.1 Rhodoferax sp. | reverse complement strand
CTGCGCCAGTTTGTCGCCGAGGGCCGGACTTTTGACGCCATCGTGCTGGACCCACCCAAGTTTGCCCCGACGGTGACCCATGCCGAGCGCGCTGCGCGGGCTTACAAAGACATCAACCGCCTCGCCTTCAAGCTGCTGGAGCCGGGCGGGGTGTTGTTCACCTATTCGTGCTCAGGTGGCATCAGTGCGGATTTGTTTCACAAAATTGTCGCCTCTGCCGGAATCGATGCGTCGGTCGATGGCTACATCACAGAGCGCATGGGTGGCGCACCTGATCACCCCATGACGATTGAATTCCCCGAAGGCGAGTACCTGAAAGGCCTGGTGGTCATGCGTAAGTGAGCGATCAGGCGTTGGCCAGTACACTCCCCGCTTCCAAGTTCCGGATCCCAGCGGGGCAGTCCACCGGTCAACAGTCCGAGTGTGTTGCTCCATTACCATGGCAACCGATTGAGAAAAGTGATGAGTCTTATACCTGTAACCATCCTGACGGGCTTTCTGGGCTCGGGGAAAACCACCCTGCTCAAGCGCGTGTTGAGCGAGGCCCATGGCCAGAAAATCGCCGTGATCGAGAACGAGTTCGGTGAAGAAAACATCGACAGTGACATCCTGGTGTCCGACACCCAGGAGCAGATCATTCAAATGAGCAATGGCTGCATTTGCTGCACCATTCGCGAAGACCTGCGCAATACCCTACGTGACCTGGCTGAGAAAAAACGCAAAGGCGAGCTCGATTTTGAGCGTGTGGTGATCGAGACCACCGGCGTGGCCGACCCCGGCCCGGTGGCGCAGACCTTCTTCATGGATGAGGAAATTGCCGAGAGCTACCTGCTCGATTCCATCCTGACGCTGGTGGATGCCAAACATGCCACGACGCAATTGAATGACCGGCAAGAGGCGCGCCGCCAGGTTGGTTTTGCTGACCAAATTTTCATCAGCAAGACGGATTTGGTGAGCAAAGACGAAGTCGACGCTCTGACTCACCGGCTCAAGCACATGAACCCGCGTGCGCCGCAAAAAGCCGTGCATTTTGGCGAAGTGGCTTTGTCAGAGGTGTTTGACCTGCGTGGCTTCAATCTGAATGCCAAGCTGGACATTGACCCAGACTTTCTCAAGGACGACGACCACGATCACGCCGGGCACGACCATGATCATGAGCACGGTGAGGCCTGCGACCACCCCTCGCACAAGCTTGAAGGCGGCCACCATCACCACCATGATGATGACGTCAAGAGCTTTGTGTTCAAGTCGGACCGCGCCTTTGACCCCGCCAAGCTGGAAGACTTTCTGGGTGCCATCGTCAACATCTATGGTCCCCGGATGTTGCGTTATAAAGGCGTGCTTTATATGAAGGGCACTGACCGCAAGGTCATCTTTCAGGGCGTACACCAGCTGATGGGCAGTGATTTGGGTCCACCATGGGCCGAGGGAGAGCAACGGGGCAGCAAGATGGTGTTTATTGGCATCGACTTGCCTCAAGATATTTTCCTGCAGGGCATGGAGCAAAGCCTAGTTTGATTCATTCTTCGTGATAGGGGTGCATAACGATGTTTGTCTCTCTTTTGCAACTTTTTGGTTTTCCCGCGTCGAAAGCGGTACACTCGCCCGCGAATGAAATCCCCCTCCCAAGAGTTTCGAAAGCTCGGCGGGGAGCGGACACGGAACCTGCGAGACCTGCTAAAGCAGGCGCGCAGGCTGTGACTGCCAAAGTCAAAGACGCACCGGCAAAACCTGCGAGGAGGCAAGTAGTGAAAGTGCAAGCTAACCCCCCAAAAGGGGTTGAGAAATTGGTGCCGTCGGCATCCAAAACCCCAGTCAAGCCGAAGACAGCGGCGAAGTTGGCTGCGCCAGTGCCCCCCAAGAAAGCTGTTAAACCCGTCGCGCCTGTTGCGCCTGTTGCGCCTGTTGCGCCCGTTGAGGCCGCTGCCAAGGGTAAAAAAATAAAGCCTGCTTCTGACCGTCCAACGGCAGAGGCCATGACCCCATCTAAATCAAGCAGTTCTGTAAAGCTGCCCGCCAAAGTTCAAGTAAAGGAAGCTGTGAAAACATCGATCGTGAAAGCCGCCAAGCCAGAAGTGGCCGTTACCAAAGTCAAAGTGACGCACTCTGTTGCATCAGGAACCATGAGCAAGGCGGCGGTCAGCAAACCAGTTGCTGAGCCAGTGGTGTCGTCTTCAGATCAGTCGGTTCCCGTGCGCTCAGGGCGTCCCTCTTCGCGTCTGGCCCAGTTGACCGTCCCGTCGATGGCTCAGTCGGTGGCTTCAACGGCCGCCAAAGCCAGCTTTGCGCAGGACCCGTCACCTCAACCGATCATCCCGCCCTTGGCGTCCGCGGTCAAAAAAGACCCCAAGTTGGCCAACAACTGGAAGACCAAATCAGTCGACCAATTGGTCGACGCGGAAGTGATCGCCATGTCGGAAGACGAGTACATGAACGACACACAGATGGCTTACTTCCGTCGCAAGTTGTCCATCCTCAAGCAGGAAATACTGAGCAGTGCAGGCCAGACGACCGAGCATTTGCGTGAAGACACGGTGGTGGTGCCGGACCCCGCAGATCGTGCCACCATTGAAGAAGAGCACGCGCTCGAGTTGCGCACACGAGACCGTGAGCGCAAGCTCTTGAAAAAAATCGAGCAATCCATTGTTCGTATTGACGCCGGGGACTACGGCTACTGCGATGAAACGGGTGAACCAATTGGAATTGGCCGTTTGTTGGCCCGTCCTACAGCGACGCTGTCCCTGGAGGCGCAACAGCGCCGCGAGCTGAAACAGAAAATGTTTGGCGACTGAGTTTTGGCGACTTTGCGCACCATTTACTCTCTGGCACATGACCCCCAAAGAAACTAACGCAGGCTTGCTGTCCAAGGTGGCGAAGTTCGTCCGAAATCCGACCAAGGATTGGTCGGAGTTGGACGCGCCAGAGACGGAGAGTGATGGTGGTTACAGCAAGGCAGCGCTCAAGGAGATGATTGAGCGCAAGCGCCAGAACGACTTTGTGCGTCGGCGCGAGTTTGATGTGCTGCGCAAGTTGCGCCGAAATGAGCCCGTTCCCACGTCTGACCTGGCCAGTCGCCCTTCTTTCTTTCAGAGTAGCCTGAACGCCAACCATGGCGAACGGGCGATGACGATCAAGAAGATTGACGAAATTGAAGCTCAAATGTCCAAGCAGTGGTGGAAGGGCAAGCAGGACGCACCACCCGGTGCCGTCAAGGGCTCCTCCCCCGCGGATCAAGCTGATGTCATCACCTTTGCCCCCAACGGCGCGGTGAGCACGTTTGCGCCCACGCAAGCCGATGACTCGGAGCCTTTGTCTGTTTCGCCTCAACAAGACTTTGAGCCCACTCGCACGGGCGGTGAAGAGTTGGAGGTCAAGCGTCAACCCAAACAGACGGTTGACGCAGCAGCTGGCGGCGATGGCAGCGTTTTCTCCAGTTTTGATTTGTTCTCCGTAGAGCTCAAAGACGACTTGGCAGACCCAGACCTCGAAGAAGCAGCGATCCGTTTTGCCAATGGAGACGACGCAGGTGCCGAGGCGGCCCTGCTGGGTGCCTTGCAGGCGGACAACGTGCAAGCTTCCACGGCCGATGTCTGGGCCACAGCCTTGTTTGACCTTTACCGTGCCACTGGTCAAGAATTCAGTTTTGATCGGGTTGCGATTGAATATGCCCAACGGTATGGCAGGTCAGCACCAGCATGGTTCTCCACGCCCGAACTGTTGGGTGGGGTGGGTGGCAAGCCATCTGCCCAGTCTGCCGGGCCCAAGGGGCATCAATTTTCTTGGGACTGCCCGGCGGAGCTTGATATCAGTGACGTGACGGAGTTGCGAGCGGACTTGGCGACCGCCGCTGCGCCCTGGCAATTTAACTGGGCCCGGTTTTCCGGGGCGACCGACGCTGCTGCCCATGAACTGGCAGAACTATTTTCGCAGTGGTGCGATCAACCGGTTCAATTGCAGTTCAAAGGGGTTGAGTCGTTTCAGGCCGTCTTGTTGGCACGAACGCCGTCAGGAGACTCTGGCGTGGCCTTGTGCTGGTGGCAACTTCGGTTGAACTTGATGCGGCTGATGGCGCAGCAGGACGATTTCGAGTTGGCTGCCTTGGACTATTGCGTTACCTATGAAGTCTCTCCGCCGCCTTGGCGCACCATAAAGTGTGAGCATGTGCTTGACCGTGTCTTGCTGGCTGCTGGGGGACACACGGGTGCACGCCCCCAGGAAAGTCGATCACTTGGCCTGTCGGCGGACGGCAACCAGTTTCCGACGCTGTCGGCAGAACTGGATGCCTTGCCCAATGCCGAGCTGGAATTGTCGGGAGAGGTTCTTGGCGATGCCACAGCGTCACTGGGTCAATTCGAATCCAGCGCTGGAAAAGGGTGCTTGGTGGTCTCCTGCGCACGGTTGATTCGTGTCGATTTTTCGGCGGCAGGCAGTATCCTGAACTGGGTCGCAGCGCGGGTGGCCGAAGGGTGTGAGGTCAGGTTTGTCGAGGTGCCCCGTTTGGTGGCCGCCTTCTTCAATGTCATCGGCATCAGCGAACACGCTCGCATCATTCTTCGCAATCGGTAACACGGTTTTCTGAATTTTTCCTCGACCGCTCAGCCGGTGGAGCGAACCTGAGTTAAAAACAAGCATGGAACAATTTCACGGCACCACCATCATTTCCGTTCGTCGAACGACGCCTCAGGGCGTTCAGGTGGCCATTGGCGGCGATGGGCAAGTTACGTTGGGCAACATCGTGGTCAAGGGGACGGCCCGGAAGGTGCGAAAGCTTTATCACGGTAAGGTGTTGGCGGGTTTTGCCGGCGCAACCGCCGATGCGTTCACCCTTTTCGAGCGCTTTGAAGCCAAGCTGGAGAAACATCAGGGGCATCTCGTGCGCGCTGCCATTGAATTGACCAAAGATTGGCGCACGGACCGGGTGTTGAGGCGCTTGGAAGCCATGCTCGCGGTGGCAGACTTTGAAGCTTCTTTGATCATTACTGGCAACGGCGATGTCCTCGAGCCAGAAAACGGCATCGTTACGATTGGTTCGGGAGGCGCTTACGCCCAAGCCGCCGCGGTCGCAATGCTGAATAATACTGATTTGTCCGCTCAGGACATCGTGAAGAAATCGTTGGAAATTGCGGGCGAGCTCTGCATTTACACCAACATGAATCACACGATTGAAACCTTGTGATCTCGTCGCTGAAAACGCCGTTTTTTGAGCTGATCTCCCCATTTTGAGTAACTCTATGTCGTCCATGACCCCGCAAGAAATCGTCAGTGAACTTGACCGTTACATTGTTGGCCAGCAACAGGCCAAACGCGCTGTCGCCATCGCACTGCGAAATCGCTGGCGCCGCCAGCAGGTGGAGCCGGGCTTGCGCGCTGAAATCACGCCCAAGAATATTCTGATGATTGGCCCCACCGGCGTTGGAAAGACCGAGATTGCCCGTCGTTTGGCCCGCCTAGCTGATGCTCCCTTTATCAAGGTGGAGGCGACCAAGTTCACGGAAGTGGGTTATGTGGGCAAGGATGTGGATGCCATTATTCGTGATTTGGCCGACATCGCGGTGAAGCAAACACGTGTTGCTGAAATGGCCAAAGTGCGGGAGCGTGCGCAAGACGCGGCAGAAGATCGTGTGCTGGACATCCTGATCCCGCCCCCGCGCGGCGAATTCGGTGGCAATCCGGCGTCGGAGCCGGAAAGCACGGCGCGCCAAACCTTTCGCAAGAAGTTGCGTGAGGGGCTGTTGGCAGACAGGGAGATTGAAATTGACCTGGCTCAGCCGTCTCCTGCATTGGAGATCATGGGACCTGCCGGCATGGAGGAAATGACAGAACAGTTGCGTGGCATGTTTGGTCATATGGGGCAAAACAAGCGTCAGGCGCGCAAGTTAAAAATCGCCGAAGCCTTGAAGCTGCTTGTCGATGAAGAGGCGGCCAAGCTGGTCAATGAGGAGGAGATCAAGGTCCAGGCGCTGCATATGCTGGAGCAAAACGGCATTGTGTTCATCGACGAGATGGACAAAGTCACCTCGCGCTCGGAGGGTAGCGGCTCCGAGGTGTCGCGTCAGGGGGTTCAGCGCGATTTGCTCCCTTTGGTTGAGGGCACCACCGTGTCCACCAAATACGGGGCGGTCAAAACGGACCACATCTTGTTCATCGCCTCTGGCGCTTTTCATTTGAGCAAACCAAGTGATCTGATCCCTGAGCTGCAGGGGCGCTTCCCGATTCGTGTGGAACTGCAATCCTTGTCTGTGCAAGATTTCGTCGCCATCCTCACTCAAACCCATGTCTCGTTGGTCAAGCAATACCAAGCCTTGCTGGCTACCGAAAACGTCACCATCGAGTTCCTGGACGAGGGTATTGCCCGTTTGGCGCACATCGCCTTTGATGTGAATGAGCGCACCGAGAACATTGGCGCTCGACGTCTGTCCACTGTGATGGAACGTTTGTTGGACGAAGTGAGCTTTGACGCGACCCAGTTGGCTGGGCAAACCATTCGGGTCGATGCCGCCTATGTTGATGCCCGATTGGGTGAGTTGAGCCGGGATGAGGATCTATCTCGTTACATTTTGTAAAAAACCCGGTGGACCAGGGCCCTTTGCGTTCGTGCATTACTTGCACAAGATGACCTAAGTGCTTAATCTAGAACGTTTTTTCAAAGCGTTCTGCCTTTGGGGTCACAGCTAAGTCCTTGATTTCATTGAAAAATTGTTGCAAGCACCCTTGCAATACCCGCATTTGCTGATACAGTGCAAAAAAGTGCAGTTAAGTGGTAAAAAGTGCCCGATAAAAACTTTTTACTGCGGTTTCATTGAAAAAGGGTGAGTTGTTGTGTTCCAAGGTGCTTCGTCATTGACTCTGGATGCGAAGGGGCGGCTGTCTGTGCCGACCCGGCATCGTGACGTCTTGAGCGCCACCGCTGCGGGTCAATTGACGATCACCAAACACCCTCATGGTTGCCTGATGGTGTTCCCCCGTCCTGAGTGGGAGAAGTTTCGCGAACGCATCGCAGCCTTGCCAATGTCGGCCCAGTGGTGGAAGCGGATTTTTCTGGGTAACGCCATGGATGTTGAGATGGATGGCACCGGGCGAATTCTTGTTTCCCCAGAGTTGCGCCAGGCGGCAGGCATCAGCCGCGACACCATGTTGCTGGGCATGGGCAACCATTTTGAGTTGTGGGACAAAACCACGTACGACGCCCAAGAGGCGCAGGCGATGCAAGGCGAAATGCCTGACGTCTTTAAAGATTTTTCTTTCTAAAGGTTGATGGTGGACACCACATGGACACACACCACCGTTTTGTTGAATGAAGCTGCTGACGCGTTACTCAACAATCCGGATGCTGCACCGGCTGATCTGGATTCGGCCTCGCAGACCTACGTCGATGCGACGTTTGGGCGCGGCGGACATTCCCGCCTGATCTTGTCGCGCCTGTCGCCGCAAGGGCGACTGATTGCTTACGACAAAGACCTGGACGCGCTGGCGGAAGCGGCCACGATTGCCGACGACCGATTCTCCATTCGCCACCAGGGGTTTTCCCACTTGAGTGAACTTCCCAAAGCCAGTGTCGCTGGGGTGCTCCTGGATCTGGGCATCAGCTCCCCTCAGATTGACAACCCGGATCGGGGTTTTAGTTTCAGGTTTGAAGGCCCGCTGGATATGCGCATGGACACGACGCGCGGTGAAAGCGTGGCCCAGTGGCTGGTTGACGCCGAGGTCGACAAAATAGCGGAGGTGATACGTGACTATGGTGAGGAACGGTTTGCTGGGCCAATTGCAAAGGCGATTGTTGCTCGCCGACAGGAACGGGGGCCAATTTCAACCACCACCGAGCTGGCCCAGCTCGTGGCTGACACGGTCAAAACCCGCGAGCAGGGCCAGAACCCTGCAACGCGCACATTTCAGGCTTTTCGGATTTTCATCAATGCCGAGCTTGAGGAGTTGCAACAGGCGCTAGAAGCCAGTCTGGATGTTTTGGCGCCGGGCGGACGCTTGGTCGTGATCAGCTTTCACTCCCTGGAGGATCGCATCGTCAAACAATTCATCGCCAAGCACTCGCGCGATGTCTATGACCGCCGAAACCCGTTTGCGCCGCCCAAGGTGATGCAATTGAAGGCGCTGGATCGCGTGAAGCCCAGTGTGGCGGAAGTTTCTGGTAATAAGCGATCCCGCAGTGCCATCATGCGCGTGGCGCAGAGGACGGGTGCGTGATTCGGGTCAACCTCGTCTTGTTGCTGGCCGTTCTGGCCAGCGCCCTGTACTTGGTCAATGTGCAGTACGAGTCACGTCGACTGTTTTCCGATCTCGATAAAGCGCGGTCAGAGTCCCGTCGGCTGGCGACTGATAGTGAGCGGTTGCAGGTAGAGAATCGGGAGCAATCCACACCATCGCGTGTGGAAGCGCTGGCCAAGACCAAGTTGCAGATGCGTACAGCAACACCCGCGATCACGCACTACGTCAGTTATCAAGGGGCACCGCAGCCGGAGGGCACCAAAGACGCCGTCGCCGGATTGTTGGCTGAGCCGGGGCGCAAGCCATGAGTCGCAGCATCGCCTACACCTCCAGCCCATTGCTGGCCAGTCGCACGCCGGTGTGGCGCAGCAAATTCATAGTGGCGGCCATTGCCTTGGGCTTTCTCGCCTTGGCAGCCAGGGCCAGTTACATCCAGATCATTGCCAATGATTTTTTCCAGCGCCAGGGCGAGGTCCGATTTGGTCGGACGCTGACCCTGCCTGCCAATCGGGGTCGCGTGCTGGACCGCAACGGGCTGATCCTGGCATCCAGCATCCCCGCGCCCAGTATCTGGGCCATTCCCGAAGATGTGGAGCGCGATGCCGTCCGATTACGCAAGCTGGCGAAACTGCTGGAGATGACTCCGGCTGAACTTGACAAACGTCTGGCCGATGAAGACAAGACCTTTGTCTGGCTGAAGCGGCAGGTCGATGAGTCGGTGGGGCAGCAGATTGCCGCACTGGATATCAAGGGCATTTACCAGCGCAAGGAGTACAAGCGGCAGTACCCTGAAGGTGAGGCTGTGGCGCACGTGGTGGGGTTCACCAATGTGGAAGACCATGGACAAGAAGGCGTGGAGCTGACCTTTAACAAGGAACTGGCGGGGCGCAGTGGCTCTCGTCGCGTGATCAAAGACCGCCTGGGTCGGGTGGTGGAGGCTGTGGGCGAGACGGTGGCGCCTGTTGAGGGGCAGGACCTGCAGCTCAGCATCGACAGCAAAATTCAGTTCTTTGCCTACCAAAAACTGCGTGATGCCGTGCTGCTGCACAAAGCCAAGGCTGGCAGTGTGGTGGTGTTGGACGCTCGCTCAGGCGAGGTCCTTGCGTTGGCCAATTACCCAAGTTATGCACCGGACAAGCGCCAAAACCTCAGCGGTGGGCAACTCAGAAACAGGGCGCTGACCGATACGTTTGAGCCCGGCTCAACGATGAAGCCATTTGTTGTCGGTTTGGCTCTGGAAAAAGGCCTGGTTACTCCCACGACGGCAATTCAAACCGCGCCCGGACGCATCAGCATTGGCAACTCCACCATCAGCGATTCCCATCCCCAAGGCATTCTGACGGTCAACGAGGTGATCCAGAAATCGAGCAACGTTGGCACGGTCAAGATTGCGATGCAAATGCAGCCGCGCGACATGTGGGAGATGTATACCAAGGTCGGATTTGGGCAGAAGCCGGATGTGCCGTTTCCTGGCGCAGTCAGCGGTCGTTTGCGGGCCTACAAAACCTGGAAGCCGATTGAGCAAGCCACCATGAGCTACGGCTACGGCCTGTCTGCGAGCCTGTTTCAACTTGCCCATGCCTACACCGTATTCGCACGAGACGGCGATTTGGTGCCCGTCACCATGCTCAAGTCCCCGGAGCGGGTGGCTGGCGTGCCCGTCATGTCCGCGGCCAATGCGAGCGCGATGCGCAATATGCTGCACATGGTCGCTGGGCCAGGCGGCACGGCACCGCTGGCGCAAACCATGGGTTACTCCGTGGGAGGCAAAACCGGCACCGCGCACAAACAGGAAGGGCGTGGTTACGCCGATAAAAAATACAGGGGTTTCTTTGTCGGCATTGCACCGATTGAGAACCCGCGCATTGTGGTGGCGGTCATCATCGACGAGCCGACCAATGGCAAGTACTTTGGGGGGGTGGTGGCGGCGCCCGTGTTCAGTGAGACCGTGCAGCAAACACTTCGCATGCTGGGCGTACAGCCTGATATGTCGGTCAAACCCCAAATCGTCGCGGAAGCCGTGGAGGAGAGCTTCTGATGCAGCAGTTGCACACGCCTTCACACGCAGCCCAGTGGCTGCATAGCCGCGTGACCGGCAGTCTGCAGACAGACAGCCGGCAAGTTCAGCCGGGCGACGGTTTCATTGCCTGGCCGGGCGCGGCGACCGATGCGCGCCAGCATGTGGCCGGTGCCTTGGCGCTTGGCGCCGTTGCCTGCCTTGTGGAGCACGAGGGGGTGGCCAGCTTCGCTTTCGAGGACGAAAGAGTGAGCAGCTATGGCCAGCTCAAGGCGGCCAGTGGCCCCATCGCCGCAGACTATTTTGGGCAACCGTCACATCAACTCAAAGTGTTGGCCGTGACC
>JBBKVN010000153.1:0-22640 GCA_037968455.1 Rhodoferax sp. | reverse complement strand
TGGGCAATAAAGTCCGCACTGCAAACATTTGCGGCGAGCATGGCCTCTTCAATCAGCTTGTGCGCATCGTTGCGCGTTCGGGGAACAATTCGCTCAATATGTCCAACTTCATCACAAACAATTTGAGTTTCAACCGTCTCAAAATCAACTGCACCACGACGCGCCCGTGACTTCAATAAAGCGTTGTACACGTCGTGCAAGTTAATTAAATCAGCCACCCGCTCTTTTCGCTTGAGCGATTCTGGCCCTCTCGTGTTCGCCAAAATCGCCGCTACCTCGGTATAGGTAAAGCGAGCGTGACTCCACATCACGGCTGGATAAAACTGGTAGGCGGAAACCTCGCCCTCCTCAGTGACCACCATGTCACACACCATGCAAAGGCGCTCAACCTCCGGATTGAGGGAGCACAGCCCGTTCGAAAGCTTTTCCGGCAACATTGGGATGACCCGCCGCGGGAAGTAAACGCTCGTGGCCCGGTCATAGGCGTCAATATCAATTGCAGAACCCGTTTGCACGTAGTGGCTGACATCAGCAATGGCCACCAACAAACGCCAACCCTTCAGGGCAGATTTTCCGCGTCCAACTTTTGTCGGTTCGCAATAGACGGCATCATCGAAATCCCGCGCGTCCTCACCATCAATAGTGACAAGTGGGACATCAGTAAGGTCTACACGATGCCGCTTGTCTTGTGCTTGTACTTTGTCGGGAAGCGTCCTCGCCAATGCGATGCAAGCCTCGGAAAATTGATGCGGAACACTGTATTTTCGAACGGCAATTTCGATTTCCATGCCAGGGTCGTCAATTTCACCAAGGACTTCCTTCACACGTCCCACGGGCTGACCAAATAACGATGGAGGCTCAGTCAACTCGACAACGACAACTTGGCCAGGCTTCGCGGGACCAGTTGCTGCCTTGGGAATCATCACGTCCTGTCCATACCGCTTGTCTTCCGGTGCAACAATCCAAATGCCGCTCTCAAACAGCAGCCGGCCAATAATGGGTTGGTTGGATCGCTCCGTGATCTCTAACACCCGCCCCTCGGGGCGCCCTTTGCGGTCACTTCTAACGACCCGAACCTTGACTCGATCTTTGTGCAGGACCGCACGCATTTCGTTGGGCGGCAAATAAACATCTGACTCGCCATCGTCACGGGTGACAAATCCATGTCCATCCCGGTGCCCCTGAACAACTCCAGATATCTCATCCAGAGTTTGATTGGTTTGGCTGCTATGTTTGATAAATCACCCTCTTTCCTGCATAGTTAAGCGGCGATGAGAGCAGAAGCTCAATTTTCGCCATGGGAAATCAACACTAATAAAAATTCAATTGAAATCAATGGCTTATGCCATAAAGAGGCATCGCCCATCCTAAAGCATAAAGCTTTGCGACATACCCTTTCGACAGTGAATTCACGGCAATTTTGCTTCATACGCCATGCTATAATTCTTTCATGCCCGGATGGCGGAATTGGTAGACGCGCACGGTTCAGGTCCGTGTGCCGCAAGGTGTGGAGGTTCGAGTCCTCTTCCGGGCACCAAAAAATTGAAAGCCCCTTGTGAAAGCAAGGGGCTTTTTCTTTGCCCTCAATTCCTTGATCAACAATTATTGTCATGGCAGGCGATGTGTCATGACAATAAGTCCGGTAGCAATAGCAACGCCCAAGTTGCCTTTTTCTACGAATCGTGCGAACTTTGAACAACTGGAGATCATGACGGCCTCCCAACTCAAACCACATCTCAATAATTGAGCGATGAAAAAAAACGCCGAGATGATCGACGTTTTTTTGACGAACCGGCAATGCGGACTAGAACGGCTGAGCAACCAGATCGTGTCCTTGCGCGCCAACGATACGGGCCTTTGTGAACTCGCCCACTTTTAACGTCTTGCTGATCTTTTCTGGCGGCAACAATCGAACGACGCCGTCAATCTCGGGCGCATCGGCATAAGACCTGCCAACGCCGCCTTTTTTACCCATCCCTGGCGCGGAATCAACCAATATTTGCATCGTCGCCCCAATGCGTTCGTGCAGTTTGGCAGCGGACACCGCTTCAGCCACCGCCATAAAACGCGCCCTCCGCTCTTCCCTGATTTCGATGGGCAGCATGCCGGGAATGTCGTTGGCCGTGGCGCCATCGACGGGGCTATAGGCGAAACAGCCCGCTCTGTCAATTTTGGCCTCTTTCATGAAATCAAGCAGATGTGAAAACTCTTCCTCAGTCTCGCCCGGGAATCCAGCAATGAACGTGCTTCGGACCACAATTTCCGGGCAGGCCTCTCGCCATTTTTGAATTCGCTCCAGATTTCTTTCGCCACTTGCGGGGCGCTTCATGCGCTTCAATACATCTGGATGGCTATGCTGAAGCGGCACATCCAAATAGGGCAAAACTTTGCCCGTCGCCATCAAGGGAATCACCTCATCGACACTTGGGTAGGGGTAAACATAGTGCAAGCGAACCCAAGCACCGTAGCCCTCAGCGATCTCGCCAAGTGCCTGGACCAGATCCAGCATGCGCGTCTTGATGGGCTTACCTTCCCAGAAACCGGTTCTGTACTTGATGTCAACGCCATAGGCGGATGTGTCCTGACTAATGACCAGCAACTCCTTGACGCCGCCCTCAAACAAGGCCTTCGCCTCTTGAAGCACATCGCCAATCGGCCGGGAAACCAAGTCACCTCGCATCGACGGAATGATGCAAAAAGTGCAACGGTGATTGCACCCTTCGCTAATTTTGATGTACGCGTAATGTCTAGGGGTCAACTTGATGCCAGCCACACCAAAAATATTCGGCACCAGATCAATGAACGGGTCATGCGGTTTGGGCAAATTGGCATGAACGGCGTCCATCACCTCCTGCGTCGCCTGGGGACCTGTTACTGCCAACACACTAGGGTGCATTTTCCACACCAAGTTGCCACCACCTTCGGCAGACTTGGCACCCAAGCATCCAGTCACAATCACCTTCCCGTTTTCAGCAAGAGCTTCGCCAATCGTGTCCAAGCTTTCCTTGACTGCATCGTCAATGAATCCGCATGTGTTCACAATCACAAGATCAGCTCCCTGGAACGTTTTGGAGGTTTGATAGCCCTCCGCATTAAGCTGAGTCAGAATCAACTCGGAGTCCGTTAGCGCTTTGGCGCAGCCCAAACTGACGAAACCCACTTTGGGCGAATTTTTGACGCTTGTATTGATATTTGTACTCATTGCTTCACTCACATGCCCACGGATTTGACGTTCAATCCAATTACCGCTTGATACCAAATGCGTCAAGCATTTGATTCGTCTGATTTTGCATTTGATCTTGCATTTGCTGCAGCATATTCTTGGATTGATCCAGATTACCGCCCATCATGGCTTGCAGAGCTGGAGACTGCATCGCCACGAATTTCGTCCACATTTCGGGAGACAAGTTTTTCGATTGTTCAGAGAACTTGCTTTGAACATCCAACAAAGACTGGATATTGTTTTCGAGGTAGCCACCCATGAGTCCCTGCATGGCATTGCCATAGAACCGAATCACACTGGCCAAAACGGGCGCGGTAAACATGGGGGACTCGTTGGACTCCTCCTCCAAAATAATCTGCAACAGAATGCTGCGGGTCAGATCTTCAGAAGTTTTTGCATCAAGCACAACGAAGGGCTCACTGTCCATCACCAATTGTTTAACTTCAGACAAAGTGATGTAGCTTGATGTGTCGGTGTCGTACAGGCGGCGATTGGGATACTTTTTGATAATCCGTTGATCAGTCACACCAGTGGTACTTTTTTTGTTTTGCATGCGTTCTCCTGCGGCTCTGGTTGAGCGCGCTTTGATTCTGTTGCAGTGCAACACATTCTAAAGAGTCATCAATCCGCGAGGATCAAGGCCACGACTGTTAGCACACGAAATGAATGGGATTGGATTTCAGTACAGAGTCCCAGCCACTGAGAACATCCATCGTGCCCCCTAAAGCCAGAGCGGAAAACAAAAAAATCCGAACAGGATTCAAGCCTGATTCGGATTTCAATTTGTCAGTATTTCTTACAACACCTGAGTCTGGTTAACCTCAGATAGAAATACTGGTAGGCGCGATTGGACTCGAACCAACGACCCCCACCATGTCAAGGTGGTGCTCTAACCAGCTGAGCTACGCGCCTGTTTGCTTATTCGAGACCGTGAGTATAGCCCGAAAAACAGCCTTCTTTTTCCCGCCATTAAAAATCGAAAATATTATTGAGTCCATAATTGACGTTTACGTTAACGTCAATCACCTCATCAAGGACACATCATGAACATCGCAGGCAAAGTTTTTATCGTGACAGGCGGCGCTTCTGGTCTGGGCGAAGGCACAGCCCGACTCCTTGCGGCCGGGGGAGCCAAAGTGGTCATTGCCGATATGCAAGCAGAAAAGGGAGAGTCAGTGGCCAAAGACATTGGCGGTGCATTTGTAAAGTGCGACGTCAGCAATGAGGCCGACGGCATGGCCGCCATCACCACTGCAACATCCATGGGCAAATTGATGGGATTGGTGAACTGCGCGGGCATCGCTCCGGCCGAGAAAACAGTCGGCAAGAACGGGGCGCACGGGTTAGCCGTATTTAGCAAATGCATCACCGTTAACTTGATTGGCAGTTTCAACATGATTCGCCTGGCCGCCGAAGCCATGTGCAAAAACGAACCCGAGGTCACGGGTGAGCGTGGCGTGATGATATCGACCGCTTCAGTAGCCGCCTACGACGGGCAAATGGGGCAAGCTGCCTACAGCGCGTCCAAAGGCGGCATTGTGGGAATGACACTTCCCATCGCCCGGGATCTGGCTCGCAACGGAATTCGCAACATGACGATCGCCCCAGGTATTTTCGGCACGCCCATGATGTTCGGTATGCCTCAAGAGGTTCAAGACTCGCTGGCTGCCAGTGTCCCGTTCCCTTCGCGCTTGGGCACGCCCCAAGACTATGCCAAGTTGGCCCTGCATATTTTCGAGAATGACATGCTGAACGGCGAGGTCATTCGCCTTGATGGCGCCATACGCCTTGCCCCTCGTTAAGCAGATCTGCTTCAATCCCAAGCGCGGGGACTCGGCGGATTGCGAGTCTCCGACCGCAGGTTTAAGATGGGCCGTCAAACCACGGAGGCCCTATGAAATTTACTCTAAGCGCGATTGCAATCGCCGCAGTTCTGTCTGGTTGCGCCAGCACACAAACTTTCAACTACAGCGTTCCCGAACAACCTGAAGGGGCGTCCGCTTACACAGAAAAACCGGGATGGGCAACGCGCAAGTTTGCGGTTGCCGCAGCCAACCCACTGGCCACAGACGCGGGATACCAGGTACTGAAATCAGGCGGTACGGCCACTGACGCTGCCATTGCAGTGCAAATGGTGCTTGCATTGGTGGAGCCCCAAAGTAGTGGCATTGGGGGCGGCGCCTTTTTAATGCACTTTGACGGCAAACGTGTCGAAGCCTACGACGGACGGGAGACCGCGCCGCTCGCCGCTTCAGAGACCCTCTTTATAGGCGACGATGGAAAACCGATGCCATTTATCAACGCTGTGGTCGGGGGCCGGTCCGTGGGAGTTCCAGGTACGGTGCGAATGCTCGAGATGGTGCACAAGCAACATGGGAAATTGCCGTGGGCCCAACTGATTCAACCCGCGATTGCGTTGTCAGAGGGCGGATTCAAAGTCAGTGAGCGCCTTCATGCCCAATTGACTGCAGAGCAACACCTCAAGAAAGACCCCGTCGCGGCGGCCTATTTTTACAACGAGGATGGATCTGCCCGCAAAGTGGGGGCACTGCTAAAAAACCCTGCGCTGGCCGCAGTATTGAAGCGAATTGCTGCTGAAGGTGCCGCAGCCCTTCTGCAGGGCGACGTGGCGCAGGCGATTGTCAACAAAGTTCAGAGCCACCCAACAAACCCTGGAAAGCTAAGCATGCAAGACTTGGCTAACTACCAAGCCAAAAAGCGCGACCCTTTGTGCCATGACTACCAAGCCAACGCACGCGCCTATCAACTATGTGGCTTTCCCCCACCCAGTTCAGGGGCGATTGCGATTGGCCAGATTCTCGGCGTTCTGAATCAAACCAACGCAGCCACCTTACCGCTTGACAAAGGCTTGCCCTCAGCGGATTGGCTTCACCTGTACACCGAATCGTCACGTCTGGCGTTTGCAGACAGAGCGCAATATGTCGCCGACCCGGATTTTGTCTCGCCGCCTGCGGGGTCATGGATGAGTCTGCTGGACCCTGCCTACCTGGCCGAACGTGCACGACTCATAGACCCCTCGCCTGGGTCGATGACCATGAAAACCGCTAAGCCGGGGACGCCCGGATCGGTCAAGAGCGCTTATGCCCCCATGCCCTCGCAGCCAGAATATGGCACGTCTCACATCTCCATCGTCGACGCCAACGGTAACGCGATTGCCATGACGACCACTATTGAAGATGGATTTGGTTCGCGTCAAATGGTGAATGTGACACCGGGCCTTAGCGGCGGTTTTCTGCTGAATAATGAATTGACCGACTTCAGCTTTGCACCCACTGATGCCGCCGGCACGCCTATTGCCAATCGTGTGCAACCAGGCAAACGCCCGCGCTCTTCCATGTCGCCCACCCTTGTCTTTGACAAAGCGACGGGCGCACTTGTCATGAGTGGTGGCAGCCCTGGTGGTGCCTTGATCATTCACTACACAGCAAAAACAGCCTACGGCATCCTCAATTGGGGCATGCTGCCACAGGAAGCCATCAACCTGCCTAACTTTGCGTCGCTCAACGGGCCGACGCTGCTGGAAGAAAACCGCTTTCCGGCCGCGACCATTGATGCACTCAAGGCGCGTGGTCACGAGGTTCGCGAAATCAATATGACGAGTGGCCTGCAGGCGATCACCCGGGGCGTCGCTCACGGTCAAACACTCTGGCTGGGCGGCGCTGACCCTCGTCGTGAAGGGATCGTGATGGGCGACTAAGCCTAGGACACAATACCGTCCGTGACCATTCCTCAGACTTTTATACAAGAACTCATCGCGCGTACTGACGTCGTTGAAATCGTCGGCCGCTATGTGCAGCTCAAAAAGGGCGGCGCCAACTTCATGGGGCTGTGTCCTTTTCACGGAGAAAAGTCACCCTCCTTCTCAGTCAGCCCAACCAAGCAGTTCTATCACTGCTTTGGTTGTGGGAAAAATGGCAATGCGATAAGCTTTTTGATGGATCACGCCGGCATGAGCTTTGTCGAGGCCGTGACCGACTTGGCCCAGCAATATGGCTTGCAAGTTCCCGAAGAAGATGTCAATCCTCAGGACCGCGCCCGCGCCGCCGAGCAACGACAGAAACAGCACACGCTCAATGATGTACTTGAGAAAGCCTGTGACGCCTACAAGCGGGGGCTGAAAGAGTCCTCCAAAGCCATCCACTATCTCAAGGGTCGAGGGCTTTCCGGCCAGGTAGCCAAGCAGTTTGGCCTGGGCTACGCCCCGGAAGGCTGGCGGAGTCTGGCGAGTATTTTCCCAAGCTACGACGACCCACTGCTGGTCGAAAGCGGGTTGGTCATTCTGAACGTTGAAGACGGCGGAGACGAAAAGCGATACGACCGGTTTCGAGATCGTGTCATGTTCCCGATCCGCAACATCAAAGGCGAATGCATTGGTTTCGGTGGCCGGGTGCTGGGCGATGAAAAGCCCAAATACCTGAATTCCCCCGAAACCCCAGTATTCAGCAAAGGGCGCGAGCTTTACGGCCTTTTTGAGGCACGAAATGCCTTGCGCGATGAAGGATATGCCTTGGTGACCGAGGGGTACATGGACGTGGTGGCCTTGGCACAGCTCGGGTTCTCGAATGCCGTGGCCACGCTGGGCACGGCTTGCACGGCCGATCACCTACAGAAGCTTTTCCGATTCACCGACGCCGTGGTCTTCAGCTTCGACGGTGACGGTGCAGGACGGCGTGCCGCACGCAAAGCCCTGGACGGTGCCCTGCCCTTTGCCAGCGACACACGCAGTGTCAAGTTTCTATTCCTCCCCGCCGAACACGACCCGGACAGCTTCATCCGTGAATTCGGCAAAGACGCCTTCGCCCGCTACATCACCGAAGCCGTTCCACTCAGCCGATTCTTGATCGATGCGGCCCGGGAAAATTGCGATCTGCACACCGCTGAGGGTCGCGCCCACTTTGCCAGCAACGCCAAACCGCTGTGGGGCCAGTTGCCAGATGGCGCCTTAAAGTTGCAGCTTCTGGGAGAGATTGCGGATTTGGTCCAACTCTCCAATCGCGAACTCACTGAGATCTGGCATCCCAAACCAGCAGGTCAAAAATTCGAGACATCTAAACGCTATGAAAAAAATAGCGACACCCGCAATGAATCAGAGGGCTACGGCCAAAAAACACGTAAAAAATCGGAACGCCAACCCCGACTCGGCAGTGGCGCTCGCCCGGCCAGTCGAGCGGACCATGCGGCCAGAATTCTGCTGGGTGACATGGCAGGCCTTGACCTTCTGTCCGCAGAAGACCACACGATGCTCAGCGAACTTCCTGCCCCTCATGGTCCACTGTTCACTTGGCTGGAGGCCGAAATGCTCGAACACGGCCCGCAGCCCTGGGTCGCACTTCGGGAAGGCTTAACTGGCCACGAGGGCGAACAACTGGCGTTGCGCGTCATGGCCGACCACGAAGCGGTGATGCAAGAAGAAGTAGGCGACGCTCATCTGGAGCTCCGCAACTTGCTAAATCGAATGCTGGTTGAACAACTTAAGCAGCAAGAAACCGAAGCGATTGAGGCCTCAAAGGCAGACCCGTCTGCACTTGCCCGCTACCGTGAACTCCGTGATCGTCGACTCTTGCTACAGGCCCTTCCCGATCAGCAGGATTGATCTTGTTCTATTGAGTTTGGCTGACAAGCTATACACAATATTTGCGTCAAATGCAAGTTCAAGGTAGAATCTAATGCTGTTTTAGGCAAGAGCGACAGCAGCACCTCCGGACTAGGCCAAGCGATGACATTGTTCACGACCGGCCCCCTAACCGCAAGGACTGCATCCCAAATGTTCGCCCTCACATCTTGCCACTGAGGATATTTCCTTTGTCACCAAAACTGCGCCGGCCTTTTGCGGCGTCTGTTCATCTTATTTGTTTTTGAGTTCTGAGGGATATACATGCCTGTTCAAAAGTCCAAGAAGTCTGTTCAGTCTGTCGCAAAACCCGCTGCCAAGGTCGCCGTCAAATCGACGGCCAAGCCGTCGCCATCAAAAGTGGCGCCCAAGGCAGCAGCCAAAGAGGCCACAAAGAAACCTGAACCGAGAGTGAAACCAGTGACAGCTTTACCGACTTCCGTGAAACTAACAGCCCAACAATTACAAGAAGCAGCCGATGCGCTTTTGAAGGCCGCGCAACCCGTCAAGAAAAAACCGGGACGCCCACCCAAAGCCGCTGCCGCCGAGTCAGGCACGCCAGCGAAGACAGCCACGGGTGCCAAGCGAGGTCGCAAACCCAAGGCCAAATCTGACTCGGGTGATGGTGACGATACCGATATGTCGGACATCGAGTCTGATTTGGAAGGTGAACCAGAAGTCGAAACGACTGCGACGGTAGAAAAGGTCAAACCTCTGCGGATGAAAATCAGCAAGGCCAAAGAGCGAGCCTTGATGAAGGAGTTCGGTCTGGATGAGACCGTCCTCACCGAAGAGGAAATGCTCAAACGCCGCGCTCACCTGAAAGCCTTGCTCAAACTGGGCAAGACGCGGGGTTATTTGACGCACGGTGAAATTTCCGATCACCTGCCCGACAAATTGGTCGACGCCGAGACACTGGAAGTGGTGGTCTCCATGCTGAACGATCTGGGTGTTGCTGTTTATGAGCAAACACCTGACGCGGAAACACTGCTGCTGAACAACACCGGCCCTACCGCCTCGACAGAGGAAGAAGCTGAAGAGGAAGCCGAAGCAGCGCTGTCCACCGTCGACAGCGAGTTTGGACGAACGACTGACCCAGTTCGTATGTACATGCGCGAAATGGGTACTGTCGAACTGCTGACCCGTGAAGGCGAAATTGAAATCGCCAAGCGGATCGAAGGTGGCTTGATGGACATGATGGAGGCCATCTCCGGCTCGCCAGCGACAATTGCCGAAATTCTGAAGTTGGGCGAAGAAATTCGTGAGAACAAAGTGGTCATCACCACGATTGTTGATGGTTTTACCAACCCCAACGAAGCTGACGATTACGTTGCTGAAGAAGACTTCGACGAATTCGACGAAGAGGACGACGACGACGGCAAAGGTGGCTCCAAAGCTTTGACGAAAAAGCTGGAAGAGCTCAAGCGGGACGCACTGGTTCGCTTCGACACCATGCGTGAATTGTTCGAGAAAATCCACAAGCTTTACGACAAGGAAGGTTACGGAACCCCGGCCTACCTCAAGACTCAGAAGTCTTTGTCCGAAGAGTTGATGTCTATCCGCTTCACAGCAAAATCTATCGAGAAATTGTGCGACATGGTTCGCGGACAAGTGGATGACGTTCGGAAAAAAGAGCGTGAGCTGCGCCGAATCATTGTTGACAAGTGCGGTTACTCGCAAGAAAACTTCATCGCTGAATTCAGTGGCCGTGATAAAAACGGCAACAAGGTTGCCTCTCAGTTGTTAAATCAGCAGTGGGTTGAGAAACAGGCGGCCGCAGGCAAGCCCTGGAGCGTGATCATGGAGCGCAATATCCCGCCAGTGCAGGATTTGCAGCAAAAGCTTGCCGACTTACAAGCCAGCGTGGTTGTGCCTTTGGATCAGCTCAAAGACATCAACAAACGCATGAACGCGGGTGAATATGCGTCGCGCGCCGCGAAGAAGGAAATGATTGAGGCGAATCTGCGCTTGGTGATTTCGATTGCCAAAAAATACACCAACCGCGGTCTGCAATTCTTGGACCTTATTCAGGAAGGCAACATTGGCTTGATGAAGGCGGTTGACAAGTTTGAATACCGTCGCGGCTACAAATTCTCAACCTATGCCACTTGGTGGATTCGTCAGGCGATTACCCGCTCTATTGCAGATCAGGCTCGTACCATTCGAATTCCTGTGCACATGATCGAAACCATCAACAAGATGAACCGCATCAGCCGCCAGCACCTGCAAGAATTTGGCTTTGAGCCAGACGCCAGCGTTCTCGCAGAACGCATGGAAATTCCAGAAGACAAGATTCGCAAGATCATGAAGATCGCCAAGGAGCCCATCTCCATGGAAACACCGATTGGCGACGATGACGACAGCCACTTGGGTGACTTTATTGAAGATGGCGCCAATACTGCGCCAATGGAGGCCGCTATGCAGGCCGGCCTGCGTGACGTGGTTAAGGACATTCTTGACAGCCTGACACCTCGCGAAGCCAAGGTGCTGCGTATGCGTTTCGGCATTGAGATGACCAGTGATCACACGCTGGAAGAAGTGGGCAAGCAGTTTGACGTGACGCGTGAGCGTATTCGCCAAATTGAAGCCAAGGCTTTGCGCAAGCTGAAGCACCCGTCCCGCTCTGACAAGTTGCGAAGTTTTACAGACAGTCTGTAGTCGCTTCAGCCTCTCAGTAGAGACGCGCCTCTCATCTCTGCATTCGCAGGTGAGAGGCGTTTTTTTTGCTTATTTGATGCAAATAACCGACTCTCGCAATGTGACCTGACCAAGATTGCTTAGGCCGATGTGCTTGCAATCAGGTCCCATGAATATAAATTTCATAAAGTAAAATACATTCTTAGTCAGATGAGGAATATCCATGCGCCAGATTGATGCCAACGTACCAGCAACACCGACTGTTCAAGTCATTGAGCGCATGTTCTCGCTGATGGACGTTTTAGCCTCACGAGAAGAAGCCATTTCACTCAAAGAAATCAGTGAAAAAACGGGGCTTCATCCGTCTACCGCCCATCGCATTTTGAACGACTTGGCAACAGGTCGCTTCGTTGACCGACCACACCCCGGCACCTACCGACTTGGCATGCGATTACTCGAGCTTGGGAACTTGGTCAAGAGCCGCCTGAATGTCCGGGACGCCGCATTGATTCCCATGCGGGACTTGCACAAACTCATACAGCAACCGGTGAACCTAAGCCTTCGTCAGGGTGACGAAATTATCTACATTGAGCGGGCCTACAGTGAGCGTTCAGGTATGCAGGTAGTTCGGGCCATAGGCGGGCGGGCGCCTCTCCATCTGACCTCAGTCGGAAAGCTATTTCTAGCTGCGGACGACTCGCAACGGGTTCGGGCCTATGCCATGCGAACCGGCTTAAACGGTCAAACAAAAAACAGCCTCACTCAACTGACCTCGTTGGAGCACGAGTTGAACAAAGTGCGCCTGAACGGATACGCTCAGGACAATGAAGAGTTAGAGTTGGGAGTGCGCTGTATGGCGGCCGGCATCTATGACGACCAAGAGAAGCTGGTTGCAGGCCTGTCAATCTCGTCACCTGCGGGACGACTTGACGAGAGTTGGTTGCCTAAGCTACAAGCCACGGCACGGGATATCTCGCTGACACTTGGGAACGGCAAAAGCTAAAGGCACGTTCCGAGCGCGGGCGGGAAAATACCTATCGCCGCCAACCTTTGCGCTTTAGTGGATGGATTCAACCCAATTGCGAACTCGCTCGGCATCACCCAAACGACTGAGCTTTCCCGCCGAATCCAAAAAGACCATGATTAAGCTTCGCCCGGCAACCTTCGTTTGCATGACAAGGCAACGCCCGGCCTCAGAGATGTAACCCGTCTTTTGCAGGCCAATATCCCACGCTGGGTTCTTGACCAAGCGATTGGTGTTGTTGTACTGGAGCGTCCGCTTACCAACAGCTACTTGATAGCCAGGTGAAGTCGTAAACTCTCTCAACATTGGGTCCCCATACGCGACATCAACTAACTTAACCAGATCATGAGCGCTGGATTGGTTTTTGCTCGATAAGCCTGTCGGCTCAACATAGGCTGTACTCAACATGCCAAGCGATCTGGCTTTGGCATTCATCAACTGCACAAACACTGCTGCCCCACCAGGAAAACTACGACCTAGCGCATTGGCCGCCCGATTTTCGCTGGACATCAGCGCAAGGTGAAGCAACTCTCCCCGGCTCAACACGGTCCCAACTCTAAGTCGAGACGAGCTGCCTTTTTCCGTATCAACGTCATCCTGAGTGATCTCAATCATCTCCTCCATGGGGAGATGTGCACCGCTGATCACCAAGCCTGTCATGAGTTTGGTCAACGACGCAATGGGCAAGACCGCCTTGTCATTCTTGCTGAACAATACTTCATTGGTATTTTGATCAATCACAAGCGCAACGCTGGATTTGAGATTGAGCAAATCGGCAGAGCTTTGCAAGCCAGTTTGATGACCAATAGACGACGGGACGAGTGCAGCCACGGTTTCTTTGGAAACTACCCGCTTGCTGGAAATTGAGCTTTTACGAACGGTCCGCTTTACGGTCGCTTTCGCCTTGACTGATTTGGTGGTTTTTGAAACCGATCGCTTGCTCGTCGCCGCATAGGCTGCAGGTGCAGTCATTGCAAAAAGGAAAACGGACAAGCCCGTTACGAGGGCAACCTGACGGAGAAATCGTGCAGATGAAATCAAATTTAGTTGGGACATATGCTGATCTCCGGATAGTCACCTCAATATATCGAGTTTACCTAAAGAAGTCACGCAATATCAACAACTTACGCGACTTTCTTAAAGAATATTCAAGACATTGAGGTCGATTCCACTATCCTTGCGCTGCGACTCTATCTACTTTGCTACTGAGTTTGTTGAGCGCACTGAGATAAGCCTTTGCCGAAGCGACGACGATATCAGGATCGGCGCCAACACCGTTCACAACCCGCCCACTGTTTTGCAACCTCACCGTCACCTCTCCCTGACTTTCGGTATTGCCACTGATCGCATTCACGGAGTACAGCACCATCTCCGCGCCACTCTTGACGTGCGACTCGATAGCCTTCATGGATGCATCCACCGGGCCATTTCCATTTGACGAGCCTTTAACCTCAACGCCCGCCACAGTGAACACCACGGTGGAATGAGGACGCTCGCCAGTCTCACTGTGCTGCGACAAGGAGACAAAACTATAGGTTTCGTCATGGTGAACCACACTTTCATCGCTGACCAAGGCCAAGATGTCTTCATCGAAGATTTCACTCTTTCGATCGGCCAGTTCTTTGAACTTTGCAAACGCAGCATTGGCATCCACCTCACTGTCGAGTTGGACGCCCAGTTCAACCAGTCGCTGCTTGAACGCATTGCGCCCACTTAGCTTGCCCAAAACAATTTTGTTGGCCGTCCAGCCAACATCCTCAGCCCGCATGATTTCATAGGTATCACGTGCCTTTAGCACGCCATCCTGATGAATGCCAGACGCATGCGCAAAAGCGTTGGCGCCAACCACGGCCTTGTTGGGTTGGACTACAAATCCAGTGGTCTGGCTCACCATGCGACTGGCAGCCAAAATGTGTTTCGTATCAATCCCCAAATCCAGACCGAAATAGTCCCGACGAGTCTTGATCGCCATGACGACTTCTTCCAGGCTGCAATTGCCCGCTCGCTCACCCAAGCCATTGATGGTGCACTCGACCTGGCGCGCGCCGCCGATCTTCACACCCGCCAAAGAGTTGGCGACAGCCATGCCCAAGTCGTTGTGACAATGCACGGACCAAACTGCTTTGTCTGAGTTGGGAATGCGCTCTCGCAAAGTCTTGATGAAATTGCCATAGAGTTCAGGAACGGCATAGCCAACGGTGTCTGGCACGTTGATGGTCGTCGCGCCCTCATTGATCACAGCTTCAATCACTCGGCACAAAAAATCGACGTCGCTGCGATACCCGTCTTCTGGGCTGAATTCAACATCACCGACCAAATTTTTGGCAAAACGCACCGCCTGCTTTGCCTGCTCAAACACTTGATCTGGCGTCATGCGGAGCTTCATCTCCATGTGCAGCTTTGAAGTGGCAATGAATGTGTGAATTCGGGCGCTGTTGGCACCCTTTAACGCCTCTGCAGCACGCGCAATATCGCGATCATTGGCGCGTGACAACGAACAAATGGTCGAATCCTTGATCTCATTGGCAATGCTCTGAATCGCTTCAAAATCGCCGTTAGAACTGGCGGCAAATCCGGCTTCAATGACATCCACTTTCAGACGTTCAAGCTGGCGCGCAATGCGAAGCTTTTCATCCTTGGTCATTGACGCACCAGGCGATTGTTCCCCGTCACGGAGAGTGGTGTCAAAAATAATGAGTTTGTCGGACATATCGTTTCTCCATAGAGCTGAGTCAATACAACCCAGTCAAGTTAATGCCATAAAAAAAGCCCGCTGCAATTGCAAACGGGCTTTGAGTACGCTGAGTGCCTGCGCTACGAAGCCCGTCCGTCAGACGAATACCGCAGCGACAGCACAAATTTCATCAAATAAATATATCACAGTCGATTTCCCCCGAGGCACTAACGTCAAAGTAGTCAATGAAGGCCGCGCTCGTCAGGCTCGTCTGTAGAGGTACTGATCACACTGGTCTGCAAGCCTTTAGTTTTTCTCCAGCCGTAAATCACGTAGCCACTAAAACCGTACAACAAGAACACTCCACAAATCACAATGGGCGGATCGATATTGATCACAGCAATCCCGAGGGCGATCAAGACAATCACCACAAAAGGAACACTGCGCTTCATGTTGACGTCTTTGAAACTGTAAAAAGGCACGTTCGTGACCATGGTTAAACCAGCATACAGGGCCAAGGCAAACATCGGCCAAGCCACGCTTGAACCCGCGACGCCGAGGTCGGTCATCACCCAAATAAACCCCGCAATCAACGCAGCTGCGGCAGGCGATGGCAGACCCTGAAAGTAACGTTTGTCGACAACACTGGTATTCACATTAAAGCGGGCCAAACGCAGAGCTGCACAAGCGCAATAGACGAAAGCGGCAATCCAACCCCAACGCCCCAACCCTTTTAGGGCCCACACATAGGCAATGATGGCCGGTGCGGCGCCAAAAGAGACCATATCGGACAAGGAGTCCATTTGCTCGCCAAACGCACTTTGCGTGTTGGTCATGCGTGCAATTCGACCATCCAGACTGTCCAGCACCATGGCGCAGAAAATACCGACTGCGGCCAAATCAAACCGGCCATCAATGGCCATGACGATGGCATAAAAGCCACCAAAAAGTGCAGCCAGGGTAAACAGGTTAGGCAGTATATAAATGCCTTTTCGTCTTTTCCTTACAACGACGCCATCGGTATCAGTAGTGTCCAAGTCATTCCCGTCATGCATAGTGTTCTTCTCCAAACGCCATAGTAACAAAGGCCACCGAAGTGACCTTTGTTACATCAACTGATCAAGATCAGTTACGGGTTTGATCAACCAGTTTGTTTTTCGCGATCCAAGGCATCATCGCGCGAAGCTTCTCGCCAACCTGCTCGATTTGGTGCTCCGCTGTCAAACGACGACGGCTCAGCAAGGTTGGGCCTCCGGACTGGCTTTCCAAAATAAAGCTCTTGGCGTATTCGCCGGTCTGAATGTCCTTCAGACATTGACGCATCGCGTCTTTAGTCGCGCTGGTCACAATACGTGGCCCAGTGACGTACTCACCATACTCTGCGTTGTTGGAGATGGAGTAATTCATGTTGGCGATGCCGCCTTCGTAAATCATGTCCACAATCAACTTCAGCTCATGCAAGCATTCGAAGTAAGCCATTTCAGGCGCGTAGCCTGCTTCGACCAGAGTTTCGAAACCGGCTTTGATCAGCTCAACCGTACCACCGCACAACACAGCTTGTTCACCGAACAAGTCGGTTTCTGTTTCTTCGCGGAAGTTGGTTTCAATGATGCCGGCCTTGCCGCCACCGTTGGCCATGGCGTAGCTCAACGCCAAGTCACGAGTGCGACCCGATCTATCTTGATGAATCGCGATCAGGTGAGGAACACCGCCACCTTGGGCATAAGTACCACGAACCGTGTGGCCAGGAGCCTTTGGCGCCACCATCCAGACATCCAGGTCGACACGAGGAGTGACCAAGCCATAGTGAACGTTGAAACCGTGAGCAAACACCAGGGAGGCGCCTTGCTTGATGTTGGGCTCAATGTCGTTCTTGTAAACCGCGCCGATTTGCTCGTCGGGCAACAAAATCATGACAACGTCGGCGGACTTGACAGCTTCAGCCACTTCAGCGACCTTCAGGCCAGCCTTCTCGACCTTTGGCCAAGACGCGCCACCTTTGCGCAAACCAACCACTACTTTGACGCCACTGTCGTTCAAGTTCTGAGCGTGAGCATGGCCCTGGCTGCCGTAACCGATGATGGCAACTGTCTTGCCTTTGATGAGACTGAGATCACAGTCTTTGTCGTAGAAAACCTTCATTTCATTCTCCGTTGTAAAAAATTAAACCCGCAAAATACGCTCGCCACGTCCGATTCCACTGGAACCAGTACGGACAGTTTCCAAAATAGCCCCGCGTTCAATCGCCTGCAAAAACGCGTCATTTTTGGCTTGATCACCCGTCAACTCAATGGTGTAACTCTTGTCGGTGACGTCGATGATACGACCCCGAAATATATCCACCATTCGTTTCATTTCTTCGCGCTCTTTGCCCACGGCGCGAACTTTGACCATCATGAGCTCCCGCTCGGTGTAAGAACCTTCGGTCAGATCAACGACCTTGACCACCTCAATCAATCGATTCAGGTGTTTGGTAATTTGCTCAATGACTTCATCGGATCCGTGCGTCTGAATCGTCATGCGAGACAGGCTGGGATCTTCGGTTGGCGCCACGGTCAACGACTCAATGTTGTATCCGCGTGCTGAGAAAAGGCCAACGACACGGGACAGAGCGCCCGCTTCGTTCTCTAGCAAAACTGCAATGATGTGTTTCATGATTTGAGACGCCTCTTTTCACCGCCCTCCCCCCGTGGCGGTAACCCCGGGGCTTGGCAAGCGATTGAATTGTCAATAGTTAGTTAAAGATCTTCCGAACCCAGCAGCATCTCGGTGATGCCCTTGCCGGCCTTCACCATAGGAAAGACGTTTTCGGTTGGATCGGTTCTGAAATCCATGAACACCGTGCGATCTTTCAATTTGCGCGCTTCGCGCAAGGCTGGCTCAACGTCCTGAGCGCGTTCAATCAGCATGCCAACGTGTCCATAGGCCTCTGCCAGCTTGACGAAATTAGGCAACGCATCCATATAGCTGTGGCTGTACCGACCCTCGTACTCGACTTCCTGCCACTGGCGAACCATGCCCAGGTAGCGATTGTTCAGCGACACGATTTTGATGGGCGTGTTGTATTGCAAACAGGTCGAGAGCTCCTGAATACACATCTGCACTGAGCCTTCGCCCGTAATGCAGTAAACCTCGCTGTCAGGTTTGGCCAGTTTGATACCCATGGCATAGGGAATGCCAACGCCCATGGTTCCCAAACCACCCGAATTGATCCAGCGACGAGGCTCGTCAAAACGATAGTACTGGGCAGCCCACATTTGGTGCTGTCCCACATCGGAGGTGATATAGGTGTCGACATCCTTGGTCATGTTCCAAAGGGTTTCGACCACATATTGCGGTTTGATCACGTCATTCTTGCCGTGGTCATACTTCAGGCAATCGCGCTTGCGCCAGCCGGCAATTGTGTCCCACCAAGCGCCCAGCGCATCGGCATCGGGCTTCACCGTGCTCTCTTTGATCATCGCGATCATTTCGCTCAACACTTCTTTCACATCGCCGACGATCGGAATGTCCACTTTCACTCGCTTGGAGATGCTGGACGGGTCAATGTCAATGTGAATGATCTTTCGCTCATTCTGGGCAAAGTGCTTGGGGTTACCAATCACCCGGTCATCGAAGCGCGCACCCACGGCCAGCAATACGTCGCAGTTTTGCATCGCGCTGTTGGCTTCCAAAGTACCGTGCATGCCCAGCATACCCAGAAATTTGGGGTCACTGGCCGGGTAAGCACCCAAGCCCATCAAGGTGTTGGTGCAAGGGTAACCCAGCATGTCCACCAAAGTGCGCAATTCGGCTGTTGCGTTGCTCAACAGCACGCCGCCACCGGTGTAAATGTAGGGACGCTTGGCCGCCAGCAACATCTGCAGCGCCTTGCGAATTTGCCCGCCATGTCCTTTGCGAACCGGGTTGTAAGAACGCATTTCCACCGACTCAGGGTGCCCTGCGTAGGGCACCTTGTTGAAGGACACGTCTTTCGGGATGTCAACCACCACGGGGCCGGGTCGGCCAGTGCGGGCGATATGAAACGCCTTCTTCATGGTCATGGCCAAGTCGCGCGCGTCCTTGACCAGGAAATTGTGCTTGACGATGGGCCGTGTGATACCGACGGTATCGCACTCTTGAAAAGCATCCAGGCCAATAGCGGCGGTTGGAACCTGTCCGGTGATGATCACCATCGGGATGCTGTCCATGTACGCGGTCGCAATGCCGGTAATGGCATTCGTCACACCGGGGCCGGACGTGACCAAAGCAACGCCTACTTCGCCGGTGGCGCGGGCATAGCCATCAGCGGCATGAACGGCGGCTTGCTCGTGACGCACCAAAACGTGTTGGATCGTCTCTTGCTTGTAAAAAGCGTCGTAGATGTGCAAAACGGCACCACCGGGGTAACCCCAGATGTATTTGACACCTTCGGCTTGGAGCGACTTGACGAGAATCTCGGCTCCGCGCAATTCTTGATCTTTTGCGGCTGACGCAGCAGCGGCTGAAGCGATTTCTGCTTGTGTAATTTCCATGATGAACCTTTGTGAATTTCTCTAACGAAAGACCTTGGGTGCTTCTTCGCAAACTCTTGTGAAGTCGCGTCGAAACTTGAGGCCAAAACCATGAGCGCACTGATTCTTGCGCTGGACCATGACCCGTTTGCTTTTTTGAATTGCAACTCGCATTATCGCACTGCAGCAAATGGATCTCGCGAAAGTCACCCAAAATGGGAAAAGCGAAACCGAATTACACAGATATTGCGCTCGCAACCTGGCTGTCAGCAAAGGCAATACACTACTGCCGCTTCAGCCTGCGACCGCAGGAAGCCAGACCGCCACCATGAACACCACTGCGCCCGAATCCTCCCAATCGCCCCTTCTCGCCCCCAGTCTTTATCGTCGCATGGCGTGCTGGCTGTACGAAGGTTTGTTGATGTTTGGCGTGGTTTTTATTGCCGGCTACCTCTTTGGCACGCTGAGCCAAACCCGCAACGCCATGGACAACCGCCACTGGCTGCAAGGCTTTTTGTTCGTGGTCTTTGGGATTTATTTTGTCTGGCTGTGGGCCAAAGGTCAGACATTGGCCATGAAAACCTGGGAAATCAAGATGGTTGACCCGCAGGGTCGCCCCATTACACAGGCCCGCGCCTTGCTGCGCTATGTGCTCAGCTGGCTTTGGTTCCTGCCTGCTTTGGGGGCTGCGTCACTGTTTCACTTGTCGGGCCCGGAGTCCGTGGTGATTGTTCTGGGCTGGGTGGCCGTGTGGGCTATTCTGAGCCGCTTCCACCCACAACGACAGTTTTGGCACGATGCGTTGGCAGGAACACGACTTGTTGCCATGCCGCACGCTGCCAAGCGATGAGCCCAACTCGCCAATCGGAGTTGGCGAGTGCCTGACTAAACTTCTGGCTAGATGGCGGACTCGTCCAGTTCGCCGGTGCGAATCCGCACCACGCGCTCCACATTGGTCACAAAAATCTTGCCGTCACCAATCTTGCCGGTGTGGGCTGCCTTGACGATCGCGTCGACACAGCGGTCCACGTCATCGGTATTCACGACTACTTCGACCTTGACCTTGGGCAGAAAGTCCACCACATACTCGGCACCCCGGTAGAGTTCGGTGTGGCCTTTTTGACGACCAAAGCCTTTGACTTCAGTGACCGTCAGCCCGGTGACACCGCATTCGGCCAATGCTTCGCGCACTTCTTCGAGCTTGAACGGTTTAACAATGGCGGTGATCTGTTTCATGGTCTTCCTTTAGATGAACTGATTCGCTATGCACGAAACTTATTGGTTATAGGATAACGCCAATCTTTGCCAAAGCTTCGGTGCGTCACGCGAATGCCCACAGGGGATTGGCGGCGTTTGTACTCGTTAATTTTGATCAATCGCGTCACTTTTTCAACGTCATGGCGCTCAAAGCCTGCGGCCACAATGGCCTCAATGCTTTGGTCATTTTCCATGTAACGCTCAATGATCGCGTCCAGCACCTCGTAGGCAGGCAGGCTGTCCTGATCGGTCTGGTCAGCGCGCAACTCGGCGCTTGGCGGTCGGGTAATGATGCGCTCGGGTATGGGTTGCTTCCCCGTGCCATACGGGTCATGCAGGTTGCGCCACCGGGCCAACCGAAATACAGCCGTCTTGGCCACGTCCTTAATGACGGCAAAACCACCGGCCATGTCGCCATAAAGAGTGCAATAGCCCGTTGCCATTTCTGACTTGTTGCCCGTGGTGAGCACAATGCTGCCGAATTTATTGGACAGCGCCATCAACAGCGTGCCCCGGATTCGGGCCTGAATATTCTCCTCAGTCGTGTCCTCTGCCAAGCCCTGAAACTCAGTGGCCAGTGAGGCCTTGAAGGCCTCAAACTGCGGCACGATGGAAATTTCGTCGTAGCGAACGCCCAGGCGCTTGGCCATTTCATGCGCATCAATCCAGCTGATGTCCGCCGTATAGGGCGACGGCATCATCACCGTGCGCACCCGGTCTTTGCCCAGCGCGTCAACGGCGACTGCCAGCACCAGCGCCGAGTCAATGCCGCCTGACAAGCCCAAAATCACGCTGGGAAAGCCGTTTTTACCGATGTAGTCGCGCACACCAAGCACCAGCGCATCCCAAAGGTCAGCGTCATTCGTTCGCTCAGGGGCCACACTCGCTTCCAATTTAATAGCACCTTGCGATTTGCTGGCAAGGACCACAAACAGATCTTCCACAAAACTGGGGGCGCGCCCGGCCACTGTACCGTTGGCATCCAGCGCAAACGAATGGCCTTCAAAAATCACTTCATCTTGTCCACCCACCAGGTGCGCGTAGACCAGCGGCAGCCCGCAGTCATGCACCCGGATGCGCATCATCATCTCGCGCTCATTACCCTTGCCCATGTGAAATGGAGAGGCGTTAATCACCGCCAGCAGTTCAGCGCCCGCGGCATGGGCTAAGCGTGCCGGCTCGTCAAACCAGGCGTCTTCGCAAATCAGCAAGCCAACCTTGACACGGTTGCCCGCCTCACCCGCTTCAAACACACACACGTCTTCACCGGGCGTGAAATAGCGACGCTCGTCAAACACTTGGTAGTTCGGCAGCTCTCGCTTGTGATAACTGGCAACCACCCGCCCCTCGCACAGCACACTGGCCGTGTTGTGGCGACTGGGCACGGCCACCGAACGGGTGCGGCTGTCGTGACCGGTGGGGTGGCCCACAACCACCGACATGTCTTTTAACCCGGCCAAGGCGCGGGCCACTGATTTCACGGCATCATCGCAGGCCGCAATGAAGGCGGGACGCAAAAACAGGTCCTCCGCCGCGTAGCCGCAAATGGACAGCTCGGGCGTCAGCAACAGGCGAACGCCCTCGGCGTAGGCCGAATGAGCGGCGTCAACGATTTTTTTTGAGTTGCCCGCCAAGTCGCCCACCACGAAATTGAGTTGGGCAACACAGATTTTGAGAGTCATGAACCGCAGGTGTAGAAA
>JBBKVN010000152.1:0-7789 GCA_037968455.1 Rhodoferax sp. | reverse complement strand
TTCGCCTGGGGCCTGTTCGGTCCGGAGCAGGGCTGGGTGTTTGGCCTGATCAATGCCGTGGCGGTGCTGATCATCGCTTGCCCCTGCGCGCTCGGTCTGGCCACGCCCATGTCCATCATGGTGGCCACCGGCAAGGGTGCGACCAATGGCGTGTTGTTCCGCGATGCGGCGGCCATCGAGAACCTGCGCAAGATTGACACTTTGATTGTGGACAAGACCGGCACCCTCACCGAGGGGCGCCCGGTCTTCGAGAAGTCCGTGGCGGCCGAAGGCTTTTCCGAGGAAGAGGTGTTGCGTCTAGCCGCCAGCCTGGATCAAGGCAGCGAGCATCCCCTGGCCGCAGCCATTGTCAACGCAGCACGCGAACAAAACCTGAACCTCTCCAAACCCGAAAAATTCGATTCCGAGTCAGGCATCGGCGTGCGGGGAAACGTCGATGGCAAGGCATTGGCGCTGGGCAACACGGCCTTGATGGACCAACTCGGAGTGTCAGTGGATGCCCTGAAGGCACAAGCCGAGGAACTGCGCAGCCAGGGTGCCAGTGTGATGCACCTGGTGGTCGATGGTCAGCTGGCCGGCCTACTGGCCGTGTCTGACCCTGTCAAATCGACCACGCCCGACGCGCTCGCTGCGCTGCGCAAGTCGGGCATGCGCATCATCATGGCCACCGGTGACGGCCTGACCACGGCACGCGCTGTAGGCAAGCGCCTTGGTATCGAGGAGGTGCACGGCGAGGTCAAGCCCGCCGACAAGCTGGCGCTGGTTGAGAAGCTGCAGAAAGAAGGCTGTGTCGTGGCGATGGCAGGCGACGGCATCAACGATGCGCCAGCACTGGCCAAGGCCGATGTCGGTATCGCCATGGGCACCGGGACCGACGTGGCCATGAACAGCGCCCAGCTCACCCTGGTCAAGGGTGACCTTCGAGGTATCGCGACCGCGCGGGCCCTGTCGGAGGCCACGGTGGCCAACATGAAGCAGAACCTGGGCTTTGCGTTCATCTATAACTCCTTCGGCGTGCCACTGGCCGCTGGCGTTCTCTTTCCTTTTACTGGCTGGTTGCTGTCGCCGATGATCGCGGCGCTGGCGATGAGCCTGAGTTCGGCATCGGTGATCTCCAACGCATTGCGCCTGCGTGGGGTCAAGCTCACACCCGACTGACCAGGCCGCCACGACCATGAATTTAGCTTTCTCAAGCGCTACTACCGCGACGCTGAACGCCGACCGACGATGCCTCAATGGCGTCTACGCCGGTGGCGCTAAGCCCATCCACCTCTAACGAAAGCACCCTATGACTGCGACTGCTGTTCCGTTTGTCGCCTCAATGGCGCCCAGCGAACGAGCGCGCGCGCTCGGCGCGCCAGTCGAATTGGATCTGAAGGACTTCGCACCGGGTGAGTTGCGCACTGTGGCGTGGCGAGGAAAGCCGGTCTTCGTGCTGCGTCGCTCGCCGGAAATGCTGGACGTACTCCAGAGCCACGACGACTTGCTCGCTGACCCGCGCTCAACGAAATCTGAACAACCCGCTTACGCACGGAACGTCGATCGATCAGTCAAGCCAGAGTTCCTAGTGATGGTCGGACTGTGTACCCATCTTGGCTGCATTCCCACATTTCGTCCAATCCCGGGCGCCGCCGATCTTGGTTCCAATTGGCCCGGAGGGTTTTTCTGCCCATGCCACGGCTCGAAATTCGACCTTGCCGGGCGCGTTTTCAAGAACGTTCCGGCGCCTACCATCATCGCTGACGCATGAAGACCCAAGCGCGCGAAACACGCTCATCTTTCAGCGTGATCAAAATTCCAAATTACAAATTTGTAATCGAGCAGCAATGCGAATGTCGGCCTCGGCGTCCTATATTGGAATGAGGCCCAACAGTTATTGCGAAGAGCATATGAAACACCTTCACCGATACGCTGCGACCCTTGTCGCGACCGCTGGAATTCCGATAGCTGCCCTGGCTGGAAACTTCGCGGTCAAGACAGTTCAGGCGAGCCAACCCGGGCTGCAAACACCTCCGCAACCTCAAACGAAAGAGCCGACTCTTTCCGTGAATTCCGCCCAGTCTCTGTATGAAGGAAATTGTCTCGCCTGTCATGGAGCAGATGGAAAAGGGTCAATGCCCGGCGTGCCCGACCTGACCGATGCAAATGGCCCGCTGACCCAATCCGATGGAGTTCTGAGAATCCGCATTGTCAATGGGTTTTCGAGCCCTGGATCGGCCATGGCGATGCCTGCAAAGGGAGGAAATGCCAGCCTAACTGAACAAGACATTTTCGCCTTGATCGGCTACATGCGGGCGCAATTCAAGCCCCAGAAACGCCTATGACTTTGAGGAAAACGCGGGCAAGACAAGGATTTCAAATCCATCTGCTCAATGACAAACAAAGACACCCCCAACGGAGAACAATGAAATGAAAATCAAACCCACCACCAGCCTGGTCTTGAGCGCCGTGCTTGCTCTCAGCGCCATACCGGCGATTGCTGGACCCACCGTTTACATCCCGCTGGGAACCGGCAATCAAGTGATCGCAGTCGATGCTGCGACCGACCGAATCACCACAAGTTATCCAGGTGTGGACAATCCCCACGGCTTGGTGGCGACGCCCGACGGCGAATATCTGGTCGCCGGCAGTTTAAAGGAGACACCGTTGCCTGCGGGAAGTGCAAGTGATGCGCCAAACAGCAAGTTGTTCGTGGTGCACCCCGTCCATGGACACGTGATGTTCACAATTCCCGTATCGGGGTGGACCCACCACCAGGCGATTTCACCCGATGGTCGCTACGTGGTTTCAACCCATCCGATCCGCGGTGGCGTCAGCGTGGTAGATCTTCAAACCAACCAGGTGATCAAGACGATCCCAACCGGGCCGGCACCGAACTACACCGTGTTCACACGCGACGGAAAGCACGCATTCGTGAGCAACAGCGGCAATGGCAGTATCAGTGAAATTGATCCTTCGACCTGGAAAGTGAAGCGAGCGCTGGAAGCAGGGCCGGCTCCAGAGCATATCGTGCTCGCCAAAGATGAGAGGTCGCTGTATTCGCTCAACCCCGTGGCTGGCACAGTTTCCGCAGTGTCAGTGGAAAGTGGAAAAGTTGTCGAAACCTACAAAATTGGCGCCAAGCTCCACGGTCTGGACCTTAGTGATGACGGTCAGACGCTTTTCGTGACCAGCTCCACCGACAACAAGCTGGTCGCACTCGAATTACGCAGCGGCTCACAGCGTGAACTCGCGCTGTCGCCCGCGCCTTACCACCTGAACACCATCCATGGCACCGGCAAGGTGTACGTCTCAAGTCGCAGCGAACCGGTCGTGTGGGTGGTGGATCAAAAAACTCTTAAGCATGTCAATACGATCAAACTGCCCGCAGGGGTCGGGCATCAGATGGCGATCGTACCGTGAGCATCCCGGCTCATCCGCCACACGATGCTGAATCGCGGGGCCTATATCTGCGGAACAGTTCGGGAATACTGACAGTTTTCTCGAACGTTTCATGTTGACATGACCCGAAACAACAGTCGATCTGGAAGATTTTTTAGAGCGACAAGCAACTAACCAAAAAGGAAAAACATGAGCACTACCGTCACAATCATTCTGGTTTCCATCGCACTGGCGATTTTCCTCCTGGTCGCGATCTTCAATAAGCTGGTCATGTTGAGGAATCGCTACAAGAATGCCTTTGCCCAGATCGAAGTGCAACTCAAGCGTCGTTATGACCTGATTCCCAATCTGGTCGAGACCGCCAAGGGGTATATCAAACACGAACGTGAAACGTTGGAGTCGGTCGTCAAGGCACGCAATGAGGCGTCCGGCATGTTGTCCAACGCTGCGGCGTCGCCCGGGGATCCCGACGCCATGAAAGGCCTGGTTGGCGCCGAAGGAAGGCTGTCTGGAGCCTTGATGAACATGAAGATGGTGATGGAGGCCTATCCGGATCTCAAGGCCAACCAGAACATGATGCAGTTGAGCGAGGAGCTCACGTCAACGGAGAATAAGGTCTCGTTCTCGCGCCAGGCGTTCAACGACCAGGTGATGGCCTACAACACCTACAAGCAGTCGTTTCCACCCGTTGTTTTCGCACCCATGTTTGGCCATACGCAGGATGCATCGTTGCTGGAGTTTGCAGACAGCGCCGCGATGCAGGCGGCGCCCAAGGTCTCGTTTTGACCGAAGTGAATAGTCTGGCGGTCGACCAATGAACTTTTTCGAATCGCAGGAACGCGCGAAAAAGCACACGACGCTGCTGATCGTCTTGTTTGGTGTCGCGGTGCTCGCATTGATCGTCATGGCCAATGTGCTGGCAATGGTGGTGTTTGGGTTTGTCAACAGCCAGCAATTGCGCGACGGTCAGACACTGTTCGCGCAAATGGATTGGAAGATGTTTGCCACCGTGGGCGCGGGCGTCAGTGTGGTGGTGCTTGTCGGTAGCCTGTACAAGATGATGGCCTTGTCTGCGGGTGGCAAGGTCATCGCCGAATCGCTAGGGGGGCAATTGATTCCCCGCAATACCCAGGAGCCCAACCAACGCAAGCTGCTCAATGTCGTGGATGAAATGGCCATCGCCTCGGGAACACCTGCGCCACCGGTCTACCTGCTGGTGGGAGAACCAGGTATCAACGCCTTTGCGGCGGGGTTCTCGCCGCGCGATGCGGTACTTGGCATCACTCAAGGGGCGATCGAGCAGCTGAGTCGTGATCAACTGCAGGGCGTCATCGCCCATGAATTCAGTCACATATTCAATGGTGACATGCGGCTCAACATTCGCCTGATGGGTGCCTTGAACGGCATCCTGATTCTGGGAATTCTGGGCTACTACCTGATGTATTCAGCTTCGTTTTCTGGGCGCCGACGCAGCAACGACAACAGTGGCGCCGCAATATTGGCGCTGGCGGTCGGACTGATGGTGATCGGCTTTGCCGGGACATTTTTCGGCGGCCTGATCAAGGCCGCAGTGAGCCGGCAGAGGGAATACCTGGCTGATGCCTCGGCGGTTCAGTTCACCCGCAACCCGGACGGCATCGCGAGTGCATTGAAAAGGATTGGCGGCCTGAAGTCTGGCTCCATCGTTCGCAACCCGGGCGCACCCGAAGTCAGCCATGCCTTTTTCGCTCAAGGTGTCACAGGCTTCACTCAGTGGTTGTCGTCCACCCATCCTCCATTGGCCAGCCGCATCTTGCGCATCGATCCCACGTGGGATGGCAAGTTCGATGTTTCCGATACTCCGTCACCTGCTGAAGATCAGGCACCCGGCGATGACCCAAGTGCCATGAAACGACCAGACATGGCCCGAAACATGGCGACCATCGCGGCAGGTGCGGCGGCGACCGACGCAGTCGCAGTGATGAATCGCATCGGTAAACCGACGCAAGAATCGGTCTTGCACGCCCGGGCGTTGCTGTCTGAATTGCCCACGGCGATTCGGGAGGCTGCACAAGAGCCCTATGGCGCTCGGGCAGTGATCTATTGCCTGCTGCTTGACAAGGGGCCGGAGTTGCGCGAACAGCAGCTCACGCTGTTGCGAAGCCACGCCGACAAGGGCGTGCACGCGTTGACTATCGATTTGTTGCCACAGGTGGACGCGCTAGAAATGAAATTCCGACTGCCGATCATCGACATTGCCATCCCAACGCTAAAGCAGTTGTCACACCGCCAATACCCGTTGTTCAAGGAAAATCTGGAGGCTCTGATCAACATGGACGCCAGGGTCGATTTGTTTGAATGGTCATTGCAGAAGATTCTGTTCAGGCACCTGGACGGACACTTTCACAAACCACCGTTGGCTGCGACTCGTCATGCGACAACAGAACAACTTACCAGGGAGTTTGGAATTGTCTTGTCGGTGATTGCTCATGCCGGCGCGACGGATCAAAAGAATGCACTGAGTGCGTTCAACGCTTCCGCGCAATCGCTGACCGCTAAGGGGTTGGTATCGATAGCGAAGGATCAGATCAGGATTTCGGACCTAGATCAGGCCCTGGGCAAGCTGGATTATTTAGCCCCTGCGACCAAGTCACGTTTCTTGAGTGCTTGCGTGATAAGCACTTGGCATGATCAGAGGGCCACGCCGGTAGAGGTTGAGTTGTTGCGTGCATTTGCCAGCGTTCTGGATTGTCCCCTGCCGCCGGGGATTCAACGTGCCGCCTGACGTGCAAATGTCTCCGTACGGGCTCACACGTGGCTCCCAAGTGAGTGGGCAATGTGACCGGACCAAAATTGTTCCGGTCGATGCGCAGCTCCTACCCTGTTTTTCCGCTGTAATTTGCAGCCGCGACGGCATCCTGACTGGGCGCTTCCATTCGTTGATTGAGGTGAGGTGCAGCTCGACGTCCTTGTTTGGCTCGAGCAAGCCCCAAATCCACCAGCGGCTCCGCGAGCGCCACAATAGCCAGCAAAGTGGTACTGAGGGAGTGAACTTTTGGTAGTCTGGATGGCGCGCTTTCATCGCAGAACCGGTTTATGAGTTTTCCATCAGGAACCCGAAACGTATTGCATCTGCGAACCGCAAAGCTCAATCAACGCGCAGGAAGCTGAAAGAACATGGACATACTTGCGCATACCCTGTGGGCTGGAGCGGGCGTCGTGCTGCTGAACCGGCGCAGGCCAATTACGACCCGCGTGGCGGTGAGCACGATAGCTTTGGCGGCCTTGCCCGATGTATTTCAGATGCTGCCGGTGCTGCTTTGGGCGCTGCTGGGTGGCGGTACCGTTGAGGCGATTCAAGCGTTTGCAATTTCTATTCCGGGTCAGGAGCCGTCGCTACCGCCGTTGGTTTTTCTCATTTCGCATACCTTGCATTGCTCCAGCCACAGTGCCCTGTTCGCCGGCTTGGTCACGCTGATGGCTTGGCGCTTCAAACCGGTGCTGTTGATTCCCTTGCTGGGTTGGTGGTCACACATCGTGATTGATGTCTTTACGCACTCGGCTGACTATTACGCGTCGCCGGTGCTGTACCCCTTCACGGAGCGTGGCTTTGACGGCATCGCGTGGATCACGCCCTGGTTCATGGTGGTCAACTACCTGGCGCTCGGGCTGGTCGGCCTGTTGCTTCTGCGATCGAGAAGAAGCACGTGAGGATTTCACCAATAATGAACCCGTTTGACGGTGCGCCCGTTGCCGTACCCGCGAGGTCAGGTCAATTTTCTTTCATCGAACTCACTGAACTTGGTAGCCGGCCAATGGCTGCTATCAGGCGCTGAATTTGCACGTTGCGATGACTGCTTTGGGTCGCTGCTGGCAGCGGCGGCCGAAGTCTGACAGACCGCTTTGAGCCTTCTTCCTGCTTTTCCAGTCCCGCCGCTGAACGTCAGCTCCTGGATGCTGGCGGTAGGGGGCGTATTGATGTTGGTCGGCGTTGTGTTGCATCTATTTGAGTCGCACAGTCGCGAGCACGACCACGAAGAGCTCGAACACGAGCATGCCCATACGCATACGGATGGACATCACTCGCACACCCACGATGTCATGCCCTTGGGACACCACAGTCACTGGCATCGGCACGACCCAATGAGCCATCAGCACCCGCATGTTCCGGATGCACATCACTTGCACACTCATTCGTGGTGAATCGGACTGACTTAAAAGTCTAAATACTTGGTCCATCAACGACTGCATTGGGCGCAAAGCTGCCTCAGGCTCAACTGGTCAAAACCTGCCCAATGAGGCGCAGCGAGTCTTCCGACACGCGGCCAAGTGTGGCTGTTGAGCTCCCTTTCTCGCCCGGCGGGGCGAGAGGGGTTAGGGGTGAGAGTGGGGGTTGCAGCGCAAGTATCGCTATACATTCAATAGCTGC
>JBBKVN010000151.1:0-11089 GCA_037968455.1 Rhodoferax sp. | reverse complement strand
CCGACGTTGACGGCCCGCACCTCGCTGGTCGAAACCGTTTCATCGAGTCGGCTGGCGTCAAAGTCGCCGTCACGCACGCGACCGGCAGCCAAAGAGAGTTGTTTGAGTGGGCGGTTGATCAGCCTCGCAATCAGCGCGGCACCAGCCAGCGAGAGGGCGGCGGCGGCCAGCAGCCAGATGGTCCAAGTGGCGCTGGCGGTTGGGTTGAAGCGCGCCCGATCTGCGCGCATCCAGTAGCGGTCACCGTCGATTGTGAAACCCACCCAAAGCCCTTCGTCCTGGTTCACCCGGTTGGTCACCACAGTGTCTGGCCCCAATCGGGCGGCTAACTCGCTCGAGACCTGCTGGCTTAGTGTGTCCGTTTCAAAGCGCTCGTAGGTGTCTGTTGGCTCACGCGGTACGATGCGCACGCCCTCCTGATCGGTCATGGTCTTGATCAAGGACACGCGCGCGATGGAGTCGGAGTGCACCAGCGCGGCCCGGCTCAAGTTCACCAATGATGCAATTTGCTGGGCTGTCTGAATCGCCCGAGGTTCAAACTCTAGGGCGCGCAAGGTTTGCAGCCACGCCAAAATGCTGCCAAACAGCAGCAGGGCCAATAGAAAAAAGGTGCGCCAAAAAAGACTCAAGCCCCAGCGGGTGCGCTCGTCCCCGTCATCACTCGCTGTATCGAGCGGGATCGGGCTTGTGAGGTCGTGTTGGAGGCTTGGTGCCTCGTTCAAGGAGTTCAAGCTGCGCCGTCCGGAACAAACACATAACCCACCCCCCAAACTGTCTGGATATAACGCGGTGCCGCTGCGTCGGTTTCAACCAGCTTGCGCAAACGCGACACCTGCACATCCAGGCTCCGGTCAAACGGCTCAAAGTCACGCCCCCGTGCCAGCTGCGCTAGTTTTTCGCGGGACAGCGGTTGGCGCGGGTGACGCACCAAGGCCTTGAGCATCGCGAATTCACCGGTTGTGAGTGGCATGTCCTCATCCCCTCGCCGCAAAGTCCGTACGCCCAGATCAAAGGTGTAGGGGCCAAACGTGACGATTTCGGGATCAATGGACGGGGATCCGGGCGCCTCAATGGAGGGGCGCCGACGCAACACCGCGTGAATGCGAGCCAACAACTCCCGAGGATTGAAGGGTTTGCCCAAATAATCATCCGCGCCTACCTCCAGGCCAACGATGCGGTCCACGTCCTCGCCCTTGGCGGTGAGCATGATGATGGGCGTCCTGTCGCCAGAGGCACGCAAACGCCGGCAAATCGAGAGTCCATCTTCCCCAGGTAGCATCAGATCCAGAACAATCAAGTCGACGGGTTCACGCAGCAAAACCCGGCTCATGGCCTTGCTGTCTTCCGCTTGCAAGACCTCAAAACCTTCCTGCGCTAAGTAGCGACGCAGCAGGTCGCGGATTCTTGCGTCGTCGTCGACGACCATGATCTTGTCATTGCGGCTGGTATTGGAGCTCATGAAAGTACCATTGAATTTGTAACAGAGCCGATTTTGAAGGGTGAAATGCCCAGTTTGGCATTTTTCGTCGGATTATTGACACACTGTTACAGAAGTTGCGCCCCCCGGCAAGCCCATACATTCAGTGATGGAAATCGCGCTTGGTTTCGCGGTATCTTCGGTCTATGAAAAATCGCTGGCCGTTTTTGCTTGTGTCCTTGATGTTGACAGGTCTGTCGACGTCAGCTATTTGCGAACCGCAAACCGACACCGACATTCGCGCACATCGCAGGGCCGAATTGCGCTCTGCCTTGAGTGCTCCTGTTCCCGCCAAAGGGCGAGACGGCGAAAAGGTTGACAACATGGGTTTTCATGAGCATCAACTGTCAGCACAAGAGAAGGGTGATCTGAGGCGCCAATTGCGTGAACAGTTTCGCGTGATTGGGTTTGAGTCGGCCCGATAAACGTACACCAGCGCCAACCGACAGGCCCACCAGCTTCATTCGAAAGAGCGTATTGAAAAACATCGTCAAAGTCGCCGCCGTATCGGCATTGCTCGCAATTTCGGCCTCGGGGTTCACCCAGGTCCTATCCAACCAACCACTTCAAAACGTCGTACACCTGACTGCCAGCAGCGTGATTGAGGTTCAACAGGATTTGCTGTCGGTGACCCTGAGCACCCTTCGAGATGGCACTGATGCCAATGCGGTTCAAACCCAGCTGAAGCAGGCCGTGGATTCGGCGCTGCTAGTGGCAAAACGGCAGGAGAAGGCGGGTGCCATGACGGTACGTACCGGCGACTTCAACCTGACACCGCGGTGGAGTCGAGATGGAAAATTGACAGGCTGGCAGGGGCAGGCTGAGGTCGTCTTGGAAGGTCAGGATTTCGCCAGAATCACGGCCGCGGCTGGCGCCGTTCAATCGCTGACCGTGAGTCAACTCAGTTTCGGGCTCAGTCGTTCGCAGCGTGACAATGCCGAACGAGGTGCTCAAAATTTGGCCATTGAGGGTTTTAAAGCCCGCGCCGCAGAGATTGCCAGTTCCTTTGGTTTTTCAGGATTCACCTTGCGTGAAGTTAACGTTCAGGCCAATGAGCAAGGTGGCGGGCCACGTCCCAGGATGATGGCGATGGAGGCGAAGTTGGCCGGCTCGGCCTCACCCATTCCAGTCGATGCGGGCAACACATCAATCGTGGTCAACGTCACAGGATCTGTTCAATTGAAATAGTTGGTTCTTTTGATATTGAGTTCTCATTGCAGTTTGTGTGATCAAAAGCACATAATCAAGTCATCCTAACGACCCAGGGAGGGCTGTTTTGCTGATCGAACTCGTCAAGGGTGTCGCACTGCTCTTGGCGCTGAGTCTGCTCCAGAGTATCAATATTCGCGTGCTCCGTTCCCGGCCACTGCTGCAAAAAACAGTGGCTGGCTGCCTGTTTGGCGGCGTTGCCGTGGCGGGCATGCTGTCTCCTGTGTCCGTGGTACCTGGCGTCATTCTGGATGCCCGCTCCGCCGTGCTGGGAATGGCGGGCTTGTTTGGCGGCCCATTGGTGGCACTGATGAGTGCGGTGGTTGCGGGTGGATTTCGCTTGTGGATTGGCGGCGCTGGTGCCACGGTCGGAGTTTTGGTGATTCTTGTTGGTGCTGCCATGGGGTTGCTCTACCGTCGGGCTCACGAGAAAAAACAAATTTCTATCACTGTGGCGCCGCTTTTGGCGTTTGGGTTCTGTCTGCAATTGGCTGAACTTCTACTGTTCAACTTGCTGCCTGGCGAGGTTCGGGCGCAAACGTTCGATGCGATTGGCTTCTCGCATATTGCCAGCATGGCGGCGATCACGCTGGGCTTGGGTCTTTTACTGAAGGATGGCGTACTTCGGCAAGAGGTCAATGAAGCGTTGAAAGAGTCTGAGGCCCGGTTTCGCAATCTGTTGCAGGATATTCCCGGCGTTTCGGTGCAAGGGTATGCGCCCGACGGCACCACCCTCTATTGGAACAACGCGTCACAGGCCGTTTATGGTTATTCCAGCGAGGAGGCCATTGGCAAGAATCTTTTGGACCTGATTATTCCGCCCGTGATGCACGATGGCGTTCGCCAGGCCATGAAAGCCAGTTTCGAGAGCAACACGCCGATTCCGGCAGGTGAACTTTCGCTGCGTCGCAAGGATGGCTCGACCGTGCTTGTTTTTTCCAGTCATGCGCTTGTCCAACCCCGAGGCGGTGCGCCGGAAATGTTTTGCATTGACATTGACTTGACCGAACGTCAAAGGGCGCAAGAGGAGTTGCGGGTTGCCGCAACTGCTTTTGAAGCTCAAGATGGGATCGCGATTACGGATCCTCAACAAACCATTCTGCGCGTTAACAAGGCGTTCACGGACTTGATGGGCCCAATGACGCAGCAGATGGTGGGGCGTGCATTGAAGGAAGTACTCATCATCTCTGATCAACAGACGCCCAATTTCTTTGGTGTGTTGAACCAGGGTTTGCAGGAGCAGGGACGGTGGGCCGGGGAAATTTGGCTAGCGAGGGCCGACAAAGACAATTTACCGGTTCACCTCGGTGTCACCTCGGTCGGCGCCGAAGGGGCTCAAGTCAGCCACTTTGTCGTAACCATCAAAGACATCTCCCAACGAAAAGAGGCTGAGGCTCAAATTCGGCAACTGGCATTTTTTGACTCCCTAACCAACCTGCCCAACCGTCGCTTGTTGATGGACCGTTTGACGCGGGCACTCGTGTCTGGCGAGCGGAACCAGACCCGTGGCGCGGTTTTTTTCATCGACCTCGATCACTTCAAAACCCTGAATGACACCTTGGGCCATGAAAAAGGGGATGAGTTGCTTCAGCAGGTGGGCGCTCGTTTGCTGAAATGTGTCCGTGAGACCGACACTGTGGCGCGACTGGGTGGCGACGAGTTCGTGCTGATGTTGGACGGCCTCGATGGAGAGAGCAGCATCGCTGCGGCCGACGCCCGATCAGTGGGCCGCAAGATCATGTCCGCTCTGGGTGAAACCTATCGCCTGGGTGACCTTGATTACCACAGCACGCCCAGCATCGGTGTCACCCTGTTTCAAGGGACTCAAGTGCCCATTGAAGACCTTCTCAAACAGGCCGATGTGGCGATGTACCAGGCCAAAGCGGCAGGGCGCAACACCTTACAGTTTTTTGATCCCGCCATGCAAGCGGCAATCAATGAGCGTGCCGCGTTGGAGAATGATTTGAGACTGGGGCTGGAAGGCGCCCAGTTCTCGCTCTACTACCAATCCCAGGTCAATGCCATGGGACAGGTCTATGGGGCGGAAGCGTTAATTCGGTGGAAACACCCGGTTCGCGGCATGGTCTCGCCCGCTCACTTCATTCCACTGGCTGAAGAGACCGGGCTGATTCTGCCGCTGGGCGCCTGGGTAATGCAGCAAGCCTGCCAGCAACTGGTGGATTGGGCCAGTCGCCCGGCATTCGCCCATCTCTCTATCGCCGTGAACGTGAGTGCCAGGCAGTTCCGGGAAAAGGACTTTGCACAAAACGTTCTGTCCATGCTTCAAGAAACCGGGGCCGATCCCTCCCGCCTGAAATTGGAGTTGACCGAGAGCATGTTGCTGGCAAATCTCGATGACGTCATTGCCAAGATGGAGCGTCTGCGGCAAAGCGGGCTGCAGTTTTCTCTTGACGATTTTGGTACCGGCTACTCCTCGTTGTCCTATCTTAAAAAGCTTCCCTTGAGCCAACTCAAAATTGACCAGTCCTTTGTGCGAGACATACTCACCGACCCGAACGACGCCGTGATTGCGAAAACCATCATCACACTGGGTCACAGCCTGGGTCTGAAAGTCATTGCTGAAGGGGTGGAAACCGAGGCACAGCGCGCCTTCCTTGCCCAGCACGGGTGTGTTGATTTTCAGGGATATTTGTTCAGTCGACCATTGCCGGTCGACGCGTTTGAGAAATTGCTGGGTACCGAGGTCTCATTGGTCAGCCTGAATTGACGAGGTTTCCCGCCTGAAGGTGCGGTGCGATACTTCGCTTCAAATAACTAGACGTTGGCTTTGACCGGCTAAGTGAAAGACCCATGAGCGACTCTTCCCCCTTGTCCAAAGTTGGCAAGCTGATTGGCCGCCAAGCCGCACCGGTTGAGCCGACGACCTTGGGGCGCTTTCAGTTAAAGCGGATTTTGGGCAAAGGCGCGCAGTCCGTCGTGTGGCTGGCATTTGACCCGCACCTTGAGCGCGAGGTTGCCATCAAACTGATGAAGGTGCGCCCCAACGCCGACGCCTTGGAGGTGTCTCAGTGGCTTCAGGAGGCCCGCAGTGTGAGCCGTGTGGCGCATGCCAACGTGGTGCCCTTGTTTGAAGCCGACATCCATGGCGCACAACCGTACTTGGTGTTTGAGCATGTAAAGGGGCAAACATTGACCGCGGTTTTGCGCCAAAACGGCGCCATGCCGGTGCTCCAAGCCGTTGCTCTCATGGTTGACGTCTTGGATGCCTTGGTGGTCGCCCATGCCGCAGGCGTCATTCACCGCGACCTCAAACCGTCCAACGTGATGATTGATTTAAAAGGCCGGGCGCGGGTCATGGACTTTGGTATTGCCGCCAGAGCCAGTCGAGAGGATGGCGTCATGCTGACGACCATCGACGGAGGAACCCCAGGCTATATGTCGCCAGAGGCAACACAGCGCGGTGCCGCCTCACCGCTGATGGATGTGTTTTCTGCAGGCATTGTGCTGACGGAAATGCTATCTGGCCAGGCGTTGATTGCAGAAAAAGACTCCGCCAAGGCCGTTCAAAAAGTACTTCACGAGCAACTTACGCTGCCCACGGCACTCGCCCCTGAGGCCAATGACGCACTACGCGCCATCTTGCTGCGAGCCATCCAGCGTGACCCGCAAATGCGCCACCCTAGCGCGCAGGTGTTCAGAGACGAGTTGGTCAAATGGTCCGGCTTGGCAGCAGGGGCGTCTGCGTCCGTTGCTGAGCAGCAGGCTGGCCACTCCGCCAATGGCACGCTGGAGTTTCTGCTTCGCCGTATGCGCCACAAATCTGACTTTCCAGCCCTTTCTGATTCGATTGTGCGTATTCAAGGCATGGCAAGCTCCGAAACAGAGAGTGTCGGAAGCGTCACCAATGAAATCCTAAAGGACGTCGCCCTGACCAACAAGTTGCTGAGGTTGGTCAATAGCGCCCATTTTGGCGGAGGCGGCCACATCAGCACCGTATCTCGGGCCGTGAGTCTGGTTGGGTTCAATGGCATTCGAAATATGGCCTTGAGTCTGGTGTTGTTGGAGCACATGCAGGACAAAGCGCACGCGAACGTCCTGAAAGAAGAGTTCCTGCGTGCGCTGTTGGCCGGCGCTATTGCAAGCGAGTTGTCAACGGGCACTCAGGCCAGCGAAGAGGCCTTCATTGGCACCATGTTTCAGAATTTGGGCCGCTTGCTGGCGGAGTTCTACTTCGCGGAGGAGGCTGCTACGGTGCGCACCTTGGTGGCAAACCCCAATCAACCTGTGACTGAGGGGACTGCGTCCGCCAACATCCTGGGCATGAACTATGAGGCGCTGGGGTTGGCTGTGGCCAAAGTATGGGGTCTGCCTGATGTGATTCAAAGCTGTATTCGCAAGCCTACCGGGGCACCGCCCCTGCGCCCGCCCGTTGAGTCCGTGCAGCGCCTGCGCTGGCTGGCCGCGGCGGCCAATGAGGTGTCCGACATTTTGCTGCGCACGACCGCAGCACAAGTTGAGACCAGGGTGACCCGGGTCGCGACTGAGTATGCGTCCACCCTCGGCGTCACTGTGAAGGATATGCAGAGCGCCACCCTGCTGGCACGCCAAAAATTCATCGACATGGCGACTGCAATGGACATCAAAGTGCAGCCCAATTCAGCAGCAGCGCGTCTAATGAAGCCAGTACCCAGTGCCACAGGCAGCGGGCAGAAAGATGAAGCCTCAGCGGACTCTCTGGACTCGCTTGCCCTGCATGCCACCGTGCTGGAGTCGCCCAAGAGCATGCCGGCCAAAGCCGCAGAAGGTCGCCAAGTCGCGGAAATTCTGGCGGCAGGGATTCAGGACATCACCAACGCCATGGTGGAGGACTTCAAACTCACCGATGTGCTGCGAATGATTCTGGAAACCATGTTTCGGGCCATGGACTTCCAACGTGTGGTGTTTTGCATGCGCGACACCAAAACGGACGCGCTGACCGGACGGTTTGGACTTGGCAAAGGGGTTGAAATAGTCGCCAAAACATTTGTGATTTCATTGAAACCCACGACGCCTGACCTGTTCTCGGCCGTCTGCCTGAAGGGGGCAGACACCATGATCAGTGACGCCAGTGAAGTGCGCATTGCCAGTCGCTTGCCCGCCTGGTACATAAAATCGGTCGGTGCGCCGACGTTTTTGCTCTTGCCACTCACCATCAAATCCAAGCCCTTTGGCCTGATTTATGCGGATAGAGCCGAAAAGGGCGGCATGATTTTGGATGACAAGGAACTGGCTTTGCTCAGAACCTTGCGCAATCAAGCCGTGATGGCGTTCCGCCAATCCAGCTAGTCTCCTTTATTGACCTTTTAACCCCCTAGGGCACAGGGGGTAAGCACAAGAAGCTATTAAAAAGATAGCGTTATTGGGCTGTCCAGCCGCCGTCCATATTCCAGGACACGCCGCGCACATTGTTTCCGGCGGCGGAGCAGAAGAACACCGCCAACTCGCCCAACTCCTCAGGGGTCGTGAATTGCATGGAGGGCTCTTTTTCACCCAACAACCGCCGTGTGGCCTCTTCGTTGGATATCCCTTGTGCGGCAGCCTTGGCGTCCACTTGCTTCTGCACCAGCGGTGTCAGCACCCAACCAGGGCAGATCGCATTGCAGGTCACACCAGTGGTTGCGTTTTCCAGCGCTGTCACCTTGGTCAGACCCACCACGCCATGCTTGGCTGCCACATAGGCTGATTTTTCAGCCGAACCGACCAAACCATGAATGGAGGCCACATTGATGATCCGGCCCCAGTCCGCCGCCTTCATGGCCGGTAGCGCCAGACGGGTGGTGTGAAACGCGCTGCTCATGTTGATGGCGATGATGGCGTCCCAGCGCTCAACAGGAAAGTCCTCGATCTTGGCGACATGTTGGATGCCTGCGTTGTTCACCAAAATATCGACCCGGCCGAACTCGGCGGCGGCAAAAGCCATCATGGTTTCGATTTCGGCTGGTTTACTCATGTCAGCACCGTGATAGGCGACTTTGACGCCCAAGGTGGCGATCTCGGCTTTGGGGCCTTCTACGTCACCAAAACCGTTCAAGACAATGTTGGCGCCTTGCTTGGCCAGGGCCTTGGCAATGCCGAGGCCGATGCCGCTGGTTGATCCGGTGACTAGGGCGGTTTTGCCTTTAAGCATGCTGATTCTCCAAAATAGGGCGGGGCACTGTGGTTGAATTAGGGTGAGCAGTCGCAATTTGAAGTTGCGCATCGGTCAGACCCCTGACTTTATCAAACTACCCATCACACCATGACTGAACCTACGCTGAACTACGTACATTGCCCGGATACCGCCGAGGGGCACCGCATGGCGTATTGGCAGTGGGGCAACCCGATCAGCAAGCATATTGTGTTGTGCGTTCACGGATTGACCCGTCAGGGCCGGGACTTCGATACGCTGGCACGCGGGCTATGCGAGCGTTCGAACGGAACCCTGCGCGTGGTCTGCCCGGACGTCGTGGGCCGCGGACAGAGCGATTGGCTGAAAAATGCGGACGCTTATCAGTTGCCCACCTATGCCGCGGACATGCTCGCCCTACTCGCGGAACTGAAGCCAACCACGCTGGATTGGGTCGGCACAAGCATGGGCGGGCTGATTGGAATGGTGGTGTGCGGTTCGGCAGCTTTGCCGCTGCCGGTGCCCGTGCGCCGGCTGGTATTGAACGACGTGGGTCCAGCGCTGGAATGGTCGGCCTTGCAACGCATTGGTGAATATTTGGGGCATACCGGACGGTTCAAGTCGGTACAACAGGCTGCGGAGCTCATGTGGACCGTCTCCAGCAGCTTTGGCCCGCACACCGCTGAAGAATGGTTGGCGCTGTCAGCCCGCATGGTCAAGCCCCTGCCGGACGGATCGGGCGATTTGACCCTGCATTACGACCCCGCCATTGCCAAGCCCTTCAGCCAAATGACGGAAGCCTCGGTGCCGGACAGCGAAGCCCAGTTGTGGCAGCTGTATGACGGCATTGAGGCCAAAACGCTTCTGGTGCGGGGCGCCGAGTCTGATTTGCTGTCTCGCGCAACTGCGTTGGCCATGACTCAGCGCGGGCCCAAGGCCCGTTTGCTTGAGTTCGCCGGGGTTGGCCATGCGCCGACTTTTGTGGCCGACGACCAAGTGGCCGCGCTGGCGTCTTTTTTACTGGAATGAAGACCAACGTCGAGTGAGCCCTGGATGAAAACGCTTTCCGTTGACCCCGAAGGGACCGGCCGCTACCCGGACCAGCCCGTGGACCCGGTGCCCGAGCTGATCTCGGCCACCGCTCAAACGCTGCCGGAGCAAGTGAATGCACTGGCTCGCGCTCGGGCCTTTGCTGAGCCTTTGCTGAGCGGGGAGACGCTGGACACCGGCGAAAACACCCTGAGCCACGCCGACGCGGTGGCGGCCATCTTGAAAACCATTGGTGGCTCTGAGGCCATGCAGGCGGCCAGCTATTTGGTGTACGCCTGCGATCACCTGAACAAGCCGCAAGAAGTCATCGCCAAGGCATTTGGCGAAAATTTTGCTGCACTGGCGATGGAAACCACCAAGTTGGTTCGCGTGCAAAGACAAGCCCGCATCACACAGGCTGCCAACGCCCGTGCGGCCACCCCTGTGCCGATGGCGCAAACAGCGGCTTCGCAGACCGAGAGCGTGCGCAAAATGCTGCTCGCCTTTTCTCGCGATCTGCGGGTCGTCATGCTGCGTCTGGTGTCTCGCCTGCAAACCCTGCGCCACTTTGCTGCCACCAAGCTACCTTTGCCGCCGGGGCTGGCCCTGGAATCCCAGATGGTGTTTGCGCCACTGGCCAACCGCTTGGGCATTTGGCAAATCAAGTGGGAAATGGAGGATCTGTCCTTTCGCTTTCTGGAGCCCGACACCTACAAACAAGTGGCGGGATTGCTGGATGAAAAGCGCTCCGAGCGTGAGCTGACTATGGCGTATTTGCGCACTCGCCTGGAGTCTGAGTTGCAGGCACAAGGCATCCAGGCCGCGGTGCAGGGTCGTCCCAAGCACATTTACAGCATTGTCAAAAAAATGCGGGGCAAGGCGCTGGGTTTTGGGCAGGTGTATGACATCCGAGCGCTGCGTCTCATCGTGGCCGATGTGCCGGCTTGCTATGCCGCTCTGGCCTGGGTCCACAGTGCGTTCTCACCCATCACAGACGAGTTTGACGACTACATCGCCAAACCCAAAGCCAATGGCTACCAGTCGTTGCACACCGTGGTGCGTGACCAATCCGGCTTGCCCATTGAGATACAGATTCGCACGCAAGCCATGCATGACCACGCTGAACACGGCGTGGCGGCCCATTGGGCCTACAAGGAAGCCGGCGCAAAGGGTTACGCCGGTGTGTCTGCCACTGGTGAATACGACGCCAAGATTGCGGTGCTGCGCCAGTTGCTGGCCTGGGAGCGAGACCTGTCGGGCGATCAGGC
>JBBKVN010000150.1:0-7992 GCA_037968455.1 Rhodoferax sp. | reverse complement strand
AGCGCAAATGAAAACGGCCGCCAGTTAAACGACGCAGGGGGCGCGCTGCCCACGGCGGCTGGCGGAGCCAACTGCCGCAAAACCCGCGCTGGCCAACGCAGAATGGCCGTGGCCACCAGGCAGGTTCCGGCCAACAGCCACCACGCCCAGGCCCAGCCATGGGGCCGCGCCGCCGCCGCTTCCAACACGGCGGGCACCAGAAGAGCCGACAACACAATGCCAAACCCGGTGCCGCCGTAGTACAAACCAATCAGCCAGCCGCCCCGCGCCGGCTGCAACGCGCCCAAACGCGCGGCCAACAGCCCGCCGGCAATGAACACCAGCGCACTCGCCACGCCCGCCAGCAAACGCTGCAGCAGCAAAGGTGTGCTGTCAGTAAAAAATCCACTCAAACCCATGAACACACTGGCCAGAACCGCACCCAACATCAGAACGCGCGAGGCGCCAAAACGCTGCAACAAACGGGGCGTGACCAACGCACCCAGCAAGTAGCCCAGCGCATTGACCGTGTTCATGCCTCCGGCCAGGGTGTAAGACCAGTTCAGATCGTCCCGCATGGGTGGCAACAACAAGCCATAGGAAAACCGGGTGATGCCCAACGACAAAGCCGCCCCCATGGACAGGGCCAAAGACAGCCAGACCAGTTGAGACAGCGGAGTGTGAGAGGTGGGGGTTGAAGTCGTCATACGACTTGCATTCTGGCGCAACGCCCCCCGATTGCCCTGTCGCCTCGGGAGAGACCTGTGGCGTTGCCGGCAGCAGCTACGCCACCAGGCAAGATGCCTTAGCCGCCGCCGGACATCGCACCGGGTGAGTGCATGAGAATCCGGGCAAACAGCCGGTCATAGGCCGGGTTGCGCTTGTACTTGCCAGTGAGGGGGTCGCAATTGGTGGCAAACGCCGCATCCAACTCGCGCCAGTCTTCGTCATTCAGCACGCGCAGCGCCGCCGGAAAAATCACGGCCTCTTCCAGCTGCATGTGGGCGAGGTAGAAACCAATATAACGGCGGGCCGTTTCCACAAAAATGTCCCGGCGGGACTCACCCATTAACTCCCAGGCCAACAACAAGTGCTGCAACTCCCGCACCGACGATTCGCTTTTGGCATGTTCTTTTTCCAGCTGAGCAATGGTCTCCAGCGTCTCCGGCGCCAAACGCGCCACGCGGGGAAACAGGAGGTTGGACTCTTTGGGGTGATGCAACTTCTCCGGAAACTCGTCCACATAGAAAAGCATGGCGCGCATGGCGTCAAAAAAAACCTCAGGTTGATCGCCGGGACCCGCCAGTAAGGCCTTCTCAAAGGCTTTCATCAGGGTCGCCAAAGCCGCGTGCTCTTCTCGAATGATTCGAATACTGGGATTAGGCATGGCGTGTCTCCAAATGAACCACCAAGCATGACAGCACCAACCAGATAAGACCTTGACACGGATCAATAGGCCGGCCAAGGGAAAAAAGATCATCGACTCTGATGAGTTTGACCGCCAAAATGGCTCGCCGAAAAAGCTGTGTATAAATCTGGCACAAGTCCACAGTTATCCACAGGCCGACGAACATTGGTGAAATTATCCAGAATCCGGGTACATCTCAAAAGCACAGTCACCCACATGGCTTGAGATCATCTAACTCTATGTTTTAAAACAAAAAAATTGGCTTATCCACAGCGACCTGCTTCCCTTATCTACTACTACTATCTTATAAATAGAAGTTATAGAAAGACAAGGGAAAACTCCCGTGTCAAAAAACAGGCAGATTCAAATCGAAACATTAAGCTTGTGCATACCCTTAAATAAGCGTGACGAAAAAACGCTTTATCTGGCGCAATCAAGTAAGATTTGCGCTGCCTCTTGGCCTGACTCGTGCATTTGACGGAGTTCGGCGGCTTTTCTTGGCCCACTTTTCAAGTTTTTAATCCCCTCCATGTTTGTTTCACCCGCCGCTTCGTCGCCTGGCTCATCTCCTGCTTCTTTTGAAATCAAAAGCGCCCAGCTGCCGCTGGTGGCCTTGCTGGTGAAAACAGGTGACTGGGCGCAACTTAGTGCGGACTTGTTGGCGCAATACGGTCATCTTGGTGAGAACCCGGAGTTTTTTGACCACGATCCGCTGGTGCTCGACTTCTCGCAACTGGACCCGGACCAGCCGGTGTCGGATTTGGTCCCCTTGCTGAAAACGCTGCGTTTGTGCCGATTGGTTGCGGTGGCCATGCGAGGCGCCAGCCGGGACTGGATGGAAGCCGGCCGAGCGGTGGGCCTGGTGGACGCGCCCATGGATATCCCGCGGCCGCGCCCCAAATCTGCCCCACCAGTTTTGACCGAAATAGTCACGACCGAAGTGGTGCGGGAAATCGTGCGCGAGATTCCGGCAGTTGCCACCATGGTTATCGACAAGCCCTTGCGCTCCGGGCAAAAAGTCTACGCGCGGGGTGCTGATTTGGTGGTGCTGGCCATGGTTAACCAGGGCGCTGAAGTGGTGGCAGACGGCAATATTCATGTCTGGGCGCCCTTGCGGGGCAAAGCCATGGCAGGCGCCAGTGGCAATACCAATGCCCGTATTTTTTCCTTGTGCCTGGAGCCTGAACTGATTTCTATTGCCGGCATTTACCGCACCAGCGAAAACCCGCTGTCGCCCGATGTGCGCGGCAAGCCGGCCCAGGTGCGACTGAGCAATGACGGTCAGGACAAGCTCTTGTTTGAAGCGCTCAACCCCTAATTTATCTTTCTGAAAGACAATTCCCCCATGGCAAAAATTATTGTGGTGACTTCCGGCAAGGGAGGCGTTGGCAAGACGACCACCAGCGCCAGTTTTGCGACCGGTCTGGCGTTGCGCGGTCACAAAACTGCCGTGATTGACTTCGACGTGGGTTTGCGCAATTTGGACCTGATCATGGGTTGCGAACGCCGCGTGGTGTATGACCTGATCAACGTCATTCAGGGTGAGGCCAACCTGAACCAGGCACTGATCAAAGACAAGCAGTGCGACAACCTGTTTGTGTTGGCCGCCTCTCAAACCCGCGACAAAGAGGCTTTGACGCAAGACGGCGTCGAGAAAGTGCTGAACGACTTGGCGGCCATGGACTTTGAGTTCATTGTGTGTGACTCTCCCGCTGGCATTGAGACCGGTGCCATGATGGCGATGCACTTTGCCGACGAAGCACTGGTGGTAACCAACCCCGAGGTGTCCTCCGTGCGTGACTCGGACCGCATTCTGGGCATGCTGGCCAGCAAGACCCGGCGTGCCACACAGAGCATGGATCCGATCAAAGAGCATTTGCTCATTACCCGTTACAACCCGGCGCGGGTCAACCAGGGACAAATGCTGTCACTGGAAGACATTCAGGACATTTTGCGCATCAAGCTGATTGGTGTCATTCCTGAAAGCGAAACGGTGTTGCAAGCGTCCAACCAGGGTCTGCCGGCTGTGCACTTGCATGGCAGCGATGTGTCCGAGGCTTACAAAGACGTGATTGATCGTTTTCTGGGCACCGAGAAACCCATGCGCTTCACCGAAGCGCCCAAGCAAGGGCTGCTGAAACGGCTCTTCGGGGGGAAGTAAGCCCATGTCATTTCTTTCCTTTTTTATCGGCGAGAAAAAGAAAACGGCCAGCGTTGCGAAAGAACGGCTGCAAATCATTCTGGCGCACGAGCGCAGTGGCCGTGGCGCAGCACAGCCAGACTATTTGCCTGATTTGCAGCGCGAGCTGATTGCCGTCATCAGCAAATACATCAAGATCAACGCAGAAGACATCAAGGTGAATCTGGAGCGCCAGGACAATCTGGAGGTTCTGGAGGTCAAAATCGAGCTGCCAGACAGCCGATAAACGCGATTAAACGTCTTTTATGCAAAAGGGAGGGGTGCACCCCTCCCTTTTTCTTTGGGCGCGAGCAATGGATGCTCACAGCAGTTTGACGGCTGCCGCCGGCCTACTTAACGGCAGATGAGTCGAACAAGGCGTTTTCAATCAAACCCAGTCGGTTGCCAAACGGGTCCATGACGGCGGCCACTTTGATGCCGCCACCCACCTCCCGCACAGGCTCGAGTTCAGTGGCGCCCAATTCAACGAGGCGCGCGAATTCATGCTCGATCTGCGGAACTCCCCACAAAGCCTGCGCCCCTGCAATGCCAGGCGTGGCATTGGGCAACAAACCCAGCTCAAAACCACCCACCGAAAAACCGACATAAAACGGCTCGTCAAAGTAAGGCGCAGCGCCCAGCACCTTGGCATACCACTGGCTGGCAGCCGCTAAGTCAGGGGCCGGATAGATGACTGTTCTTAATCCCAGAATCATGGCGCTCTCCGTTGTACGAGTTGCCGGCTCCCATGCTTGGACCCTGGCCAGCGAAGGTTGGCCCTTTCAAGCCGGAGGAATATTGATCAAAAGTTTGAGGGTTTTCTCATCCGGGCGCCCCGCAAAAAAACGGGTCAAGGCCTGTTTGAATACGGGCTCGTCTGGCGCCACCAGTGAGAACAAGGTCATGCAGGACTTGAACTTCAAATCGTCGGGTGAGCCAAACAGGTCGTGGGCAGTGGAGGTGGGTTGCGTCACGGCCAATTGAGTGCACTCCCGCAGGCGTGGACCCAGGACCGGGTGTTGCCAGTAATCCAGTGCTTCATCAGCTGAATGAATGGCGAAGTGACGGGCAATGGGGCTTTGACCCAAATCGCGAAATTGTGGAAAGATGAACCACATCCAATGGGTGGATTTTTCGCCCAATGCGAGCTCGTCGCAGACTGTTTCGTAAACGCGGTCCTGCGCCTCCACAAAGCGTTCAAGACCTTCTGTTGTCAGGTTCATTAATTCACCTATCCCGTGCTACGCAAAGGAGGTATCTTGACGCATTTGGCTGTTGCGCGCCAGTGGGTTGTGCCCCTGATTCGTCACCCGGCTGACGTACTTCCGACGCAGTGACAGGCTGGGGCAGCAAGTTCTGACAACTGCCCATTGAGACGCGCTCCTCAATCCATAGCAGTCCAGGCAATCAAGACGGGCACCATGGGTCAAACTCTCACCAAACGCAAATGCGTTATTTCCGAAGGCGCACCAAAGCGTTTAGGCGGACCCCAGTAACCAGTCCCCCGGCTGGTGTACACCCACATGGCCTCCAGTTTGTGCAGACCTGCCGTAAAGGGTTGCTGAAATCTGACAAAGTGATTCCACGGCCAGAATTGGCCGCCATGGGTGTGGCCGGAAAGCTGCAAATCAAAACCGGCCTTGGCGGCGGCGGGCGCGCTGCGGGGCTGATGAGCGAGCAGTAATTTGAACAAGGCGTGCTCCGGAGCGTCCGCCAGCGCACGCTGTGGGTCACTTCGGTGGCTGTCATCAAAGTGATGGGCGCCATAGTCCGTCACGCCAGCCACCACCATCATCGCGTGCTCGGTGTCCTGGTTGTCACTGCCGTGATGAATCAACACATGTTCATTCATCAGCACCTGAATACCCAAGCCCCGCAAAGCGGTGACCCAACTGTGGGCGCCTGAGTAGTACTCGTGATTGCCGGTGACAAAAAAAGTGCCGTGGGTAGAGGTCAAACCTCGCAAGGGGAGCACATGGTCGAGCAACTTGTGAACACTTCCGTCCACCAAGTCACCCGTGATGGCCACCAGGTCGACATTCAGGCTGTTGACCCGGTTGACGATGCGTTGGAGATAGTGCTTCTTGATCGTTGGCCCCACGTGAATGTCCGTGATCTGCGCCACCGTAAAACCAACCAGCGCGTGTGGCAAGTTGGGAATGGGTACATCCACCCGCACCACGGCGGCAGTACGCCTCGCGTTCCAGAACCCGCCAAGCGTCGCCAACAGCCCCAGCACTGGCACGGCCAAAGCACTGTAGTCCTGAAAAACCGCCACATCCAGACTGCCCGGCCACGCCCAGATGACCAATGAAACAGCCGCCAAGGCAATTTCGCGTAGCAGCGCCAACACAAACAGGCTTGAAAAAGCACCCATGAACAACAAACCCAGCCAGGTCAGCACCGGGCCCCAAGCCGCAGCGCGCGGCGCAAGCAACCCCAAGGGCAGCAACATTGACGACGTCAGCAGTAATACCTGCAGAGCCGCGCCCAGAAAGATATCAACCGCGGTCAGATCCGCGACAAGCCACCAACCCAGCAAGCCATGCAAGAGCACCGAAATTAAAAAAAGAGGAAATACACGCTTCACAAACAAGCAACCCATCCAGCAGAAAAAGAAAAACCACGACAACGGGCTTAGATGCCGCTGATCTCGTCCAGTTCAAGGCGCAAGCCCTGAACAAGTGCCATAGCGTGAAGAAGGTCACATAAACAAACTCCCGAATGAACACAACGGGTTTGGATCGACCAACTGGGTTATGCACAAGCATGGGGATAACTTTTTAACAAGTCCATGGTTATCCACAGAAAAACAAAAATCGCCAACTTGTTCAAGATTGGGTGACACCAGAAAAGCAGAGAAGCCCACACCAGTCAATCGGTCGCAAGTCACTGAATTTAAAGAAGATTCAAGGTTTATCCACAGAACTTGCCCGCCCTTACTACTACTACTATGTATTTATAAGAGAAATAAAGAATAAGACAGGAACATCTTTTTGCCTCTCAATCGCCGCTGAAGTGCCTCAAACGGCAGATGCGCTCCCAAAAAAATCTGCGCAAATGAAAGAAAGTCGCTTTCGCTTCGACCAAACGTCAATGGAGCAACCAAGGAGAACTGACTCATGAACCGACGCCACCTGCTGACCCTTTTGGGAGCCCTGGGTATCTCGCATCAAATACAGGCAGCAAACCCAGCCGCCAAGCCCCAGGCGATAGAGCCCCTTCGTTTGAGCGATTCGGAGTGGAAAAAGCGCCTTACAGCCGATCAGTACGCCGTTTTGCGAGACGAAGGCACCGAACGCGCTCACTCCAGCGTGTTGAACATGGAAAAGCGCCCAGGCGTTTACCACTGCGCCGCTTGTGATCTGCCCTTGTTCACTTCAGAGACGAAGTACGACAGCGGCACCGGCTGGCCAAGCTTTTTCAACTACTTGCCCGGTGCTGTCCTAACCAAGACCGATTTCAAATTGATCTTTCCGCGAACGGAATACCACTGCGCCCGCTGCGAAGGGCATCAGGGCCATGTGTTCAGTGACGGCCCCCAGCCCACTGGAAAACGCTATTGCAATAATGGAGTTGCTCTTAAATTTATAGCAAACTCTTAAGGCATAACGGGCACATCAAGCCATTTTTAACAATAACAGTTGAATACCGGGCAAATTCACGTCAATCTCTGGGCCTTGCCTCCCGGGCAGGCTTCTACATTCGAGCCATGTCCACTCCAGCCGATCAACCGAACACGTGGGGGCCCAGGTTGCCCTTGCTCAGTGACTATGTCCATGCCGACTCCCGGGCACAGCAGCGGACCGAGATGCTGGCTGAGGTTGACTTCAAATGGCTCATGGCGGGCCAGGGGCGCTGGATTGATCTCCACAGACTGCGAATCGACTCAGACTATGCGCAGGACTGTTTGGCGTCGGCGTTGAACTCAGGTTGTGAACCGCTGCGCCGTTGCGCCCAACTTTTACAAAATGGCTTTCAAGCTGTACAGCGTTGCGGCCTATCCGCCGTTTGAGCCGACAAAGAGGGGTAAATCAGCTCTTTTCAGCGTGCGCAGCACAAAACTGGACTTGCTATGGCGAACCCCTTTGATTTTGTACAGCCGCTCACGTAACAGGCGTTCATAGTCTTTGGTGTCTTTCACGGCCACGCGCAGCAGGTAGTCGTATTCGCCAGAGACCAAATAAGCCTCAATCACTTCAGGAATGCTGGCCAGGGTTTCACCAAACTTCTCCAGCGTGTTATCGGAGTGACTGTCCAGCGTCACTTGCACCATCACCGTGTCACCCAGGCCAATGGCTTGGGCATTGAGGCGAATGGTGTAGCCTTCGATGATCCCAGCCTCCTCCATTTTTTTGATCCGGCCCCAACACGGTGTGCTGCTCAGGCCAACCGACAGGCTGATCTCTTGCAAACTGGCGCGGGA